>JBILRJ010000105.1:0-9093 GCA_044372695.1 Spirosomataceae bacterium | reverse complement strand
CCAATTCCTGCAGCTGCCAAATACATTAGAGCAGAACTTGCCAAGCCACCTGCTCCTACCACCAAAATGTTAGATTTTTGAAGCAATAATTGCTTTTCTAAACCCCAATCTGGAAGTTTAAGCTGTTTTTGATATCGAATTAATTCGTCTGAGTTTAGCATATGATAAACAAAAAAAGCCTCTTTGGATTTCAAAGAGGCTAATTTCGTAAAAAAATTTAAAATCTAAACAGTCAAGGTACCTTTACGAGCTGCTTGGATCAATGTTTTTTCAAAACCGTTTTTGTTGATTGTACGAATTGCTTTACAAGAAACTTTCATACGAACCCAAACACCTTCAGACTCTAAGAAAAATTTCTTAGTCTGTAAGTTTGGATAAAACTTACGTTTTGTTTTGTTATTTGCGTGAGAAACGTGGTTTCCTACTTGAGTCTTTCTTCCTGTTAGTTGACAAACCTTTGCCATAATATCTAAATTTAATTGGCCTTAGGCCTATGAATTATATTTGTTATAAAATCGGATTGCAAAAGTAGATTTTTTTCTGGAAATATGCAAGTAGAATTACAAATAGAAAAATAAAATCTGCAAAAGAAACTTCTTTAAAACAAAGTAAGGGCAATTAAGAGCTATTTTTTTCTTAAAACTAGTATCTTTGAAGATGGCAAAAAAAAATTCAGAGCAATCCATTGTAAAAAAAGTCATATCATCCCTGATTTGGCTTGGAACATTGCCTCTATGCCTGTATACTTTAATTACTTATTTACTAAGTTATTCCCTGGTAATTGACCATTGGGTAGCAGGATTCATCATGATGACCATGCCCTATGCACAAATTCTGTGTTTTATTTCACTCATTTACTGGATGTTTCAACGTGCTAAGAGGGCATTATTGCCTCTCATTGTTTTGGTATTGGGTTATAGTTTTATCCAAAGAAGTATTGCATTTCATAGTCCCAAGTTAAGTAAGGAAAACTCAGTAAAAGTCCTTAATTACAACGTTTATGGGATGTATTCGAATAATTATGAGGAGAATGAAGAAAATTTACTTGGACTAAAAAAATTTATTAGAGATTACGATGCAGACATAAAATGTTTTCAGGAATTTTATTCACATTCGGAGAGAAAGCGATTTCGTACGATTAATTATTTAAAAACTGATTATCCTCATTATGCATTTATTCCTTTGAAAGAGGAGGATTATGCAAGAAATGAAAAAATGGGGATTGCGATATTTTCGAAATATCCGATCATCAATAAGGTTGGAAAACAATTTGATAACAGCGCCAATGGATTTTTAATGACAGATATTGCATTAAAAGAAGACACCATCAGGGTCATTAATTTACAATTATGGTCCATGGGAATACGAGTTGGCAAAGTAACAGGAAAAATACGCGAGCAAGATTACGAGGATGCGAAAAAGGAAAGTAGGGGGATATTAGCTTCTTTGAAAAAGGGATTTATTCATCACAAAAAAGAAATGGACCAAATCAATCGTTTGATCCAACAAAGTCCATATCCCATCATTGTTGTAGGCGATTTAAACGAAACTCCATACGGTTGGGCATATGGAACCATCCGCGAACGTCTGAAAAATGCTTTTGAAGAAGCTGGAAATGGTTTGGGATTCACCCTGAACCGAAGCCCTTATTTTGTGCGAATTGACAATCAATTTTTCTCTGATGACTGGGAAATTTTACAATTCAAAACGCTGAAAAACATCAAATATTCTGACCATTTTCCGGTCTTTGCTGAATATTCACTCAAAAAATGAACCAAATACCGATACACCAGATGAACAAGCAAACAAATAAGCAATTGTGGAAGGTCCTTGGGATGGGTTTTGGTATAGCAATTACCCTTGGTGGCACAGTCGGAACTGGCATATTGCGCAAGCCTGGTCCGATCATGGATTTATTACAAAATCCTTTGCTGGTTTCTGGGCTTTGGTTATTGGTGGGAATTTATGCGCTTTTGGGAGTTAGCTGTGTGCTTGAGTTGAGCCTATCTCTTCCAAAAGCAGGCGCTTGGTATGTTTACGCGGAAAGAGCATTTGGCAAGTACGTCGGCTTCTTGATAGGCATTACTTCTTGGTTAGGAACGGTCACGGCACTCGGATTTGGTGCCTACACATGTAGTGAATATTTGGCCATTATTTTTCCATTTGTCGGAAACTATCTCAGTATTTTCGCCATCAGCATCTTGGCATTATTATGGATTTTCCACCAATTAGGGGTCGTTTTTGCTGGTAAATCACAGGAATGGTTTAGCGGAGTAAAAGCTTTAGCACTCATAATTTTCATTGTCATTTGTGCAACAAAGGGCTCCGGCGGAGTTTGGGTTGAGAGCCCCGCAAGTCCAACAGGATTACCTTTGTGGTCAGGAATCATGACAGCCTTATTGTCTATTTTCTATGCCTTTGATGGCTGGCACACTGCCGCCTACTTTACCGAAGAAAACACCAATCCGGTAAAAACAATGCCCCAATCCATGTACATCGGCGTTATAACAGTTAGCTTGATCTATTTATTGATCAATGTGGTTATTATGTACAGCCTTCCCTTGGATATTTTGAGACAAAGTAAATTAGCAGCTGCGGACACCATTACGCACTTGTTTGGTGCAGATTATGGTAGATACATCACCATCTTTTTGATGCTGAGTATTTTAGGAATTCTTAACACGCAAATCATGTTTGCCCCTAGGGTTATTTTTTCCATGAGTCGAGATGGCTTGTTTTTTGAAAAGGCTAGTCATGTGAATAAAATGGGGACTCCCAACTTTGCTACACATTTGACGATTGGCTTGGCTTGTCTTTTTTTATTGGCGGGCAAGGAAATCAATGAGAAATTATCCGACATTGCCACATTTTTCTTCGTGACAAGTTACTTATCCGGCTTTGCTGCTTTGATTCAACTAAGACGAAAAGAACCTGAGCTAGAAAGACCCTACAAAGTTTGGGCATACCCTTTTGTTCCAGCAATTTTGTTGCTCATATCCTTCGGATTTTTGATAGGAACGGTCATGCAAAATCCAACAAGTGGCATTTATGTCCTTGGTTTGGGTGCAGTAAGTTATCTTATTTACAGAGGCTTACTGAAGTAAATTACTTCAACGAATTTTCTAAGAAAGTAATCACGGCATTTTTGCTTTTACTAACAGACTGGTTGGCCAGGTTCGTCAATATACTAAAGACGATGATTCGTCCTTGGGTATTTTGGTAAAAACCAGATAAATTATAGGTATTGGAAAAAGACCCTGATTTAGCCCATATTTTAGCCCCTTGATGTTCCAAGCGAATATTTTTGAGCGTTCCGCCCTTTCCTGATTCTGGCAACAAAGAACTTAACTTCTCCATTCCTACTTCTTGATGCAAGAGTCGAAGAATTTGGACAAAATCGACAGGCCTAAATAAATTATACCGGGAAAGTCCAGAGCCATCTACCCACTTGATTGACTGAAAAAAGTCTTCTTGCGCATCTTTTTTCAAATTTTTAATGATGTTTTGGGTTGGTCCAGCAAGCGATTTCTGCGCGGCAATGAGGTATAACAACTGCTCAGCGATGTGATTATCGCTGTTGTGCAACATGGGAATCAACAAGCTGTCTAACCTATTGGCATACAATAGTTTTGAGGTCAAATCGACATCAGATGGCTTCCAAAGTACCTCTTTGTGCAGCGTATCAGACAATAATTGCGCCGTAAATTTGGGTGATGTCAAAAAAGGAATTTGTTGTTTTTTCACATTAATGGTTTTCATAGGAAGTTCTAAGGCATTGGAACTTCGATTTCGGAAGGCTTCCGCCAATTGAGCATTGGTGCTAGTATCTTGGGAAAACAAACGAGGTTGAATGTTCCATCCACGTGAGTCTGCCTCAGTAGAAATCAAATTACCATAAATGGGCAATTGGCTAATTTCTGCTGAATAATCATCGTTGTAATCATCCCATGACCAACCTTCTCCCAAAGGTTTTGCGCCACTTAATTTATCTGAATACACCAAGACCTTATTTTGTTTGGTCAAATAAGTCAATAAGGCAGAATTTGCAAATCCGGATCTTAAGAAAGTTGGATCTCCCGTGCCCCAAAAAAACAAAGAATCATTCGTTTCCCGTACACGGGCATATGGAATGGAATCTGTCAAGAAACGCTTAGAAAGCAAAAAAGTCAATAATTTCACATTGGATGCAGGCATGAAATATTGTTCAGCTTGGTGACTCCAAATGGTTTCACCAGATTGCAAGTCTTGAATTAAAACACCAGTATGGGCATTTGCTAAACCCGAATCCTTCCAATTTTTTTTCCAAGCTACGCGAGTGCAGGAGGAAAATACAAAAACCGATAAGCAAAAAATGAGTAAGCGAGAAAGATGCATTTGAAAATTCGTTAATAAAACATAAAGATAAAATTTAATTGTAATTTATGTATTTTCGAATTCAATTTATACGCATGCTGATCACCTTTGTTATCATATATTTATCCCTCAATCTGCTGGTTGGATGGTGGGCAAGCAAAAAAGTACATTCCACTCAAGATTTTATTTTGGCGGGAAGATCCTTGCCTTTGAGTTTGGCTGTCATGGTTACTTTTGCTACTTGGTTTGGTTCAGAGACCATGTTGGGCGCACCGATGGAGTTTGTTAAACATGGGCTGCTGGGCGTGATTGAAGAGCCATTTGGGGCTGCATTGAGTTTAATTTTAGTCGGAACGATTTATGCCAGAAAACTTTATCCGCTGAAAGTCTTAACATTCAGTGATTTTTTCCGACAAAGATTTGGCATTTTTTCGGAAAGGCTTTCTGCCATCATCATGGTTCCCTCCTATTTTGGATGGATAGCCGCCCAATTGGTCGCATTAGGACTTACTTTACATTTATTGTTACCCATTTCCAATGAGATGGGCATTGTATTAGGAGCGGTATTGGTCATGACCTATACCATGCTTGGGGGCATGTGGTCGGTTACCATTACAGACTTTTTGCACAATATTCTACTGATTTTGGGACTCATTTTTCTTTTCTTTCTATTAAGTAACAAAATCCCCAATTTTGAAAAGTTTATAGAAAGTCAGCCGAAAGACTTTTTTCGATTCATACCCAAAAACAATCATTTTATTGATTGGTTGACTTACCTCGGAGCATGGATGACGATTGGTTTAGGCTCCATACCAGGTCAAGATATTTTTCAAAGAGTGATGGCTGCCAAAGATCAAAAAACAGCTGTAAGAGCTAGTATTTTAGCTGGCTTGATGTATTTGACCATCGCGATGTTACCCCTACTTATTAGCTTAATGGCTGTAAGGATTTACCCGAGTTTATTGAATGAGGGCTCCTTGTTAATTCCACACCTTGTGATAAAATTCACTCCTTATGCCATGCAAGTATTATTTTTGGGTGCATTACTTTCTGCGCTATTAAGCACAACAAGTGGTGCCATTTTGGCTCCAGCGAGTGTCTTGGGCGAAAATTTAATCAAACCAATGTTGAAAAATCCGAGTGACAAAATTGTGTTAAAAACCATCCGTATTTCCATCATATTAGTTACCATAGCTTGTGTGTTTTTAGCGATTTCCCGTCAAAATATCTTTGAATTGGTAGGTGAAGCCTCCGCATTCAGTTTAGTTTCCTTGTTCATTCCATTAAATGCAGGACTTTTCTGGAAAAACACAAAACCATTGGGAAGTCACTTGAGCATGATTCTTGGCTTAGGAACTTGGGCATTTTTCCATTTTTTTCTTCCCATTGAAATTCCCGCTATTTGGTTAGGTTTGACAGCTAGTTCACTTGGACTAATAATTGGAAATTGGATAGGTAAGAGGTTGAAGTATGAAGTAGAGACGCACGGCCGTGCGTCTTAAGGTAAAAGGCAAAATGTGATGTTAAGTTATTAACGCGAATCAAAAGTTAAATTTTCCTCTTTTAACAAAATAGCGTGAAACATGCAAAACAAAATCGAGAAAGAAAAATCATTGAATTCTCTTTGAATCAAATTTCTTACACTTTTAGCAACTAATCGAAAAGATTTTATACATATGAAAAATAGTTCATTAATCATTTTATCAGTTAACTGAACGTTGAAAGGCGTAAATTGCAGGGGGTAAGGGGACGCATTTCCCCTTAAAAAAAATTAAGTAAATTCCCTTACATAAAACTGATATTTTCAAACAGTTAACTGATTTTTGAATGACGTTCTTAAAGAATTTTATTTGTTCGGTATTGAATCAATTGATTAGGTTCTTAACCCTTTGATTCGAATTATTAGTGTCTTAAATTTTAGGTCCTTCGACTCCCTATCAGCTTTCAAAACTGAAAGAAAAAAGGAAAGATTTACAATGGCATCTTCTTCCTACTTCTGCCCCGCTCAAGCATCGGAATGGTTATTTAGTTTTCGAAAATTTTAAATCCCCTTTTCCCTTTTCCTGAAATTACCCGATCCATGGTTGTTGAATGGCACCGATGTATTTTCCTGTTTTTTGAAGAAATAAAAGGTCTTGCAGTTCCTCTCCCACATTGGGATACATCAATTTTTTACCTAATTCCGGAATGGGCATCCAGATGACCTCGAGAGCCGTGGTTTCATTTTCTTGAAGAATTGGAATACCTGAAATGATTTTCCCTTGAAAAAGAATGTGTAGCGAAGCGGGTCTTTGAGAAATTTCCGCCATTTCTCCGAGTAATAACATTTGTCCAATCTCCACCTCTATGTCCAATTCTTCTTGGCATTCACGAGCGAGCGTGTTTGGAAACAATTCACCATCATCTGGATTTCCTCCAGGTAAATTGTAAATAAAATCATTTCCATATTGGTATTTCATTAATAAGACATGATCATTTTCAATGATCACAACAGCCGGTCTACATCTCATGCAAATTATGGTAAATTAAGTGATTCGGATAAAATTTAGAAAAAATAAAAAGACGGATTTAAATTTACTATTATTTCTGCGACATGCGAAAGAATTTTAACTTTGTGTCAAAATAAAACGAATTTATGACGATCAAAAATGTTTGCGAAAGCATGGAAAAATGGGCTCCGCTTCAATGGCAAGAATCTTATGACAATGCTGGTTTGCTTGTTGGAAATCCGAATGAAAAAGTTACCGGCATTTTAATATGCCTGGATTGCACAGAAGAAATCGTTGAAGAAGCCATTCAATTAGGTTGTAATTTAATCATCGCGCATCACCCAGTCATTTTCAAGGGTTTAAAAAGCCTGACTGGAAAAAATTACGTTGAAAGAACCGTCATCAAATCCATTCAACATCAAATTGCCATTTACGCTTCGCATACCAATCTTGATCATGCCCCTAAAGGAGTTAGCTATCATTTGGCTCAAAAGATTGGCCTGTTGAATGGCCGAGTTCTAGTACCTTTTCAGGCTACTTTAAAGAACTTGATATATTATGTTCCCAAAGCAAACGAAGAAAGTGTGCGTCTAGCCATGCACCAGGCTGGGGCAGGTAATATCGGCAACTACAGCTCTTGTAGCTTTCAAAGCGAAGGCATTGGAAGATTCACTCCATCCAATTTAGCTAACCCGGTCATCGGAGAAGCAGGAAAAAATGAGTCCGTCGAAGAAATGAAAGTAGAAATGATTTTTCCAAGTCATTTACAAAACGAAATATTGAAAGCTCTAAATTCGGCGCACCCCTATGAGGAAGTCGCCTATTCCATCATTAGGCTAGACAATCTATGGAATGAGGTAGGTTCAGGCTACATCGGAAAATTAAATAAAACGTATTCCAAAAAAGAATTCATACAACACCTAAAAGAGTGCCTGAATGTGCCTATGCTGCGATTTACCGACATCCAAAAAGACGAAATAGGAACAGTGGCTGTGTGCGGAGGGGCAGGAAGCTTCTTAATCAATGAGGCAAAAAAACAAAAAGCGGATGCTTACATCAGTGCAGACATCAAGTATCATGAGTTTTTTGATGGGGAAAATGAAACACTTATCTGTGATATTGGACACTATGAATCAGAAGTTATGATAAAGGAAGCGATACATAATTATTTATCAAATATTTTTAGTACTTTTGCAGTTCTGAAAAGCAAGATCTCAACCAATCCGGTTAGATATGCATAAGAACAAGAGAGGTTAAACACTTTCCAAACGTAAAATAAGAATGGCTACAGCTACCGAAACTACGATTGCCCAAAAATTAGAAGCTCTATTGAAGCTTCAAACAATAGATTCAGCCTTAGATAATATCAAGAAAGTACGAGGAGATTTACCTGAAGAGGTTCGTGATTTGGAAGATGAAATTGAGGGTTTGCAAACTAGATTGGCTAAATTCCAATCTGAGGTGGAAAATTTCGAAACTCAAATTTCCAATTATCGCAATGCAAAGAGAGATTCTGAAAAGTTGATCGCCAAGTACAAAGAACAACAAATGAATGTTCGCAATAACCGCGAATTCGAAGCGATCTCAAAAGAAATTGAACTACAAGGATTAGAAATGGAAATTTCTGATAAGCGTATCAAGGAAATCGATTTCAAAGTCTTGAACAAAAATGATGAAATCGCTGGAGTAGAATCAAATTTATTTGAGCGATCAAAAGATTTAGAATTAAAGAAAAAAGAATTGCAAGTAATCATTGCAGAAAGCGAAGAAGACGAAATTAAATCGTTGAAAGACCGCGATAAAGCATTGAAAACAGTGGATGCTAGATTGTTGAAATCTTACGATAAACTTCGTAGCAACGCTAGAAATGGACTTGCAGTAGTGATGGTTAAGCGTGGTGCTTGTGGTGGATGTTTCAGTTCTGTTCCTCCTCAACGTCAAACTGACATCAAGGATAAAAAGAAATTACTCGTTTGCGAACATTGCGGACGTATCTTCGCTGGAGTTGAAGATGTTATTCCTCCTCCAGAAAAAGAAAAAAAGGTAAGAACAACAAAAGCGTCTTTAGCCGCAGCTGCAGCAGCACTTGCAGCAGCAACAGCTACCGCAGAATAGTTGTCTCAAACAAACATCATCAAAAAAGCCATTCAGGAAACTGAATGGCTTTTTTATTTATTGAAAAGTTGAAATACTACTTCAGCATTCCTAACAAAGAAGTTAATTTATCTTTCAAGTCTTTTCGATCAACGAT
>JBILRJ010000104.1:0-9105 GCA_044372695.1 Spirosomataceae bacterium | reverse complement strand
GAGCCATTTTACGGATGTATTTTCCGATGATATCAAATTCTAAGTTCACTTGATCACCAATTTTTAACTGATGAAAAATGGTGTTTTCGAAGGTGTATGGTATGATGGCTACCGAAAATTTGCCATCCGATGAATGGACGACCGTCAGACTAGTTCCGTTAACGCAAATACTTCCTTTTTCTACGGTTATATGTTCACTAGATGCTGGATACTCGAAAAAGAATTCCCATGATCCATCCATGGTTTTTATCTCAGAAACAGTTCCAGTCAAATCTACGTGTCCTTGGACAATGTGTCCATCAAAACGAGCGTTGGCTAGCATGCATCGCTCTAGATTCACTTTCTCGCCTATTTTCAGGTCATTTAAATTGGTTTTGTTCAGCGTTTCTTCGATGGCCGTGACGCGGTATTGTTGTTCATTGATTTCAACGACCGTTAAACAAACGCCATTGTGCGCAAGGGATTGATCTATTTTTAGCTCATGGGTAAATGAACTCGAAAACCAGAATTCGCAATTAGTGCCTTTGAATTCTTTTTTTTCCAAAAGCCCCATGCCTTCTATTATTCCTGTAAACATGCGTAATATTTTATATTTTTGTCAATATTTTTCAAAAATACACCCAATAAGATGAAATTCAAGCCTTGGTATTTAATTATCTTCTTTGTTTTTGCTTTCATTATCTATGTAAGTATTCCGGATAATACTGCATCTAACCAACAAAAAGCGAATCAAGATTCCATTGCCGTATTGAACGAAAGAAAACAAAAAGATGAAACATTCAGGGAATTAGCAGATTCTCCCATTAAAAATAAGTCGAGTTTCAAAGGATTGAAGTATTTCCCATACGCTTCAAAATGGAAAATAAAATTCAAGGTGGAAAAATTAAAAAAGAGCGCACCCATTTCCATTCAAATGACCGACGGGACTGTAGAGAAAATGATCTTCTTTGCGATTATTTCTTCTGAAATATCAGGCAAGCAGGTGAATTTACACTTGTATCAACACGATAATGGTAACTTTTTTCTGGCATTCAAAGACTTGACATCCGCTCGAGAAACATATGGTGGTGGCCGTTATATCGACATCCCTGCGGATCAGTTGCAAGATCAATACATTCAAATCGACTTTAATCAGGCTTATTTTCCATATTGTGCATACGATGCTAGCTATGCCTGTCCTGTTCCACCCAAAAATAATTATTTAGCCATGAGAATTCTTGCAGGTGAACGTTTATAAATTCTGCTTTGGTTTAAATGCTGATGTAAACTTTCTTTTTGTCCATAAATTTGGCCATCATAGCGATCAATGCAAGTACAACAAGGGAATTTATCACCTTGTAAACGTCAGCTGAGATGTTTATTTGTTCAGCAATTCCTTTTACAAAAATCAATGAAGTTTTATTGAGCCATTCTGGGCCAACGGATTCGAAAAATAAATAGATAAAGATGGAGTTTTTGCCAAATGAAAGTATGGTATTCGAAACACTTAACAAGGGTTTTTCTCTTTCCCAATTTAAGTAGAAGAACCCTAGCAAAATGGAAATCCAGCCGCCGGAAGCCAATGTGAAAGACAAGGTAGCCGTTCGCTTAATGATTGGGATTCCTGCCCAATCTAGTCCGTATCCAAGAATTACCCCCATTGCTCCTAAGGCAAAAAGTGTACGTAAAACGGCCTGTTTGTCGGTTGTTCGGTGTATGATTCGGCCTAATAAACAGCCCCAAATGGTATGGGCAGCTGTTGGGATAAAATTGATGGCAATCCAATGTCCACCACTTAATTTTCCCATTAATTGTAAATCCATATAGGATCCAAAATTTTTATCAGGCGTGTAGGCTTCATCAAATCCCGGTAAATCTGTAAAAACATATAAGCTATGTGAAAGTAGCAGAAGGAGTAATGAAGCTGCAATTTGCAGAGGAATCGAAAATCGGAGGAGAAAAAAAGCGATAATTGTTGTGACGGATAATTGGGTTAGCACATTCCAAAGTTCAAAAACGAGTTCTTCGCGATAAAGACAATGTAATCCTGTACCAAATAGAAACAAAATAATGGATCTTTTGATGACTTTAGGCCATAATTTAAGGTATGTGGCTCCTTCATCAAGTTTTTTGTAGGTTGAAAAATAAAGGGCGGCACCTGCAATCATCATAAATCCGGGTTGTATTAAATCCCAAAAATGCAAACCTTGCCATTCAACATGAAAGAATTGTTGGATAATGGCATTGTTAGGGAAAAGCTTATTTAGTCGACTATAAAGTCCCGTACTTTCAGCTGCCAATAAGAATAAGATAAAACCACGGAAGTAATCAACAGAAGGTATTCGTTGTGAAATCATGATTTAAATGAAGAGTTAAAAAGCTAAGGTATTTATTTAATTTCATTTTTGTACTTTTGTTAATTATAAATTTTTTATGATTGTTTCAACACCCGGTCGTATTTGTTTGTTTGGAGAGCACCAAGATTATTTAGGATTGCCTGTCATTGCCGCCGCAATTTCCAAACGTATCCAAATTAAAGGTCATTTTCGTTCAGATAACCAGGTTCACTTTTCTTTGCCTGATATATCGCAAGAAGAATCTTTTGAGCTTTCTTATCCTTTGGCTTATTCCAAAGAACGGGATTATTTCAAAAGTGTTTGCAATGTATTAACAAGAAAGGGGCATTCGATAGATCGAGGACTAGAATTAGAAATACGTGGAAACATTCCCATCAATTCAGGAACTTCAAGTTCTTCTGCTTTACTAGTTTCTTGGGTCAAGTTTTTGTGCGAAATGTACCAATTACCCTACAATCAAAAGCAAATTGGTGAGATTACCTATGAAGCTGAAGTCTTAGAGTTTACAGAACCTGGCGGAATGATGGATCAATATTCGACGGCGGTGGGCAACGTCATCTATTTAAAAAGTGTTCCAGAAATTGGTATTCAAACCTACCAAAACAAGTTGGGGACTTTTGTGTTGGGAGATTCTTTAGAAGCCAAAGATACCTTGGGGATTTTATCTAGGGTGAAATTTGGAACCTTGGCAGGTATTCAAAAAATCTTGTCACTAGATACCCAATTTGATTTGGCTACTTGCACTTTGTCGGATTGCGAAGCTTATAAAGATTTGTTGACAAGTGACGAATGGATATTGTTGTCGGCCAATTTATCGGACCGCGACATTTTATTGTCTGCAAAAAATATGTTTGAAGGAAAAGAGGAGTGGAGTGATCAAAAACTCGGAGATTTATTGAATTTACATCAAGTAAATTTGCGTGAGCATAAACGAATTTCAACGCCTAAAATCGATCGAATGATTACAGCTTCCTTGAATGCAGGTGCTTTGGGGGCCAAAATCAATGGATCAGGTGGAGGAGGTTGCATGTTTGCTTACGCGCCACAAAATCCTGAAAAAGTAGTAGCTGCCATTGAGGCAGAAGGTGGAAAAGCCTACATTATTCGAGTAGATGAGGGCACAAAAGTAGAAACGGAAAGTTTATTTTATTAAGATATAAATGAAAAAGAGATTATTGATTTTGGCAGGAGGAATGGCCTCTCGTATGAAAAAAGCCTTGAGTGAAGGCAATGGTTTAGATGCAAATTTGGTAGCTCAAGCTAATTCTTTAACGAAAGGCATGATTCAAGTGGGGAAAAATGGCAAGACCTTGATTGATTATCAACTTTATAATGCACATTTAGCAGGAATTGAGGAAGTGATGCTTCTTTTGCATCCGAGCGATCAAGTTACACAATCTTATTGTGAGTCTTTGATGTCTGCTGATGATTGTTGGGGCTTAAAAATTGTTTTTTCTCGGCAGTTAATTCCAGCCGACCGTGAAAAGCCGTCAGGAACAGCAGATGCTGTTTATCAAGCTTTGACGCAACATGATGATTGGAAAGAGGGTCGCGTAATTGTATGTAATTCTGATAATTTATATACGGTCAATGCTTTGAAAACACTTTGGGCCTCTGAGCATTCTGAGGCTTTGATCAGTTACCATCGTGATAGTTTACTTTATCCTGCTGAGCGAATTTCAGCATTTGCGCTAATTAGAACTGATTCTGAAGGTTTTTTATTGGAAATCATTGAAAAACCAACTGCCCAACAAGCGGATGAGTTAAAGGCTCAGATTGGACGATTGGGTGTAAGTATGAATATTTTTGTTTTTGAAGCTAGTGCATTCTTGCCCTATTTGGCCAAGACACCTTTTCATCCAATTCGAAATGAAAAAGAATTACCTACTTCTGTAGCGCTGTATGGCGAAGGCACAGGCCGTGGATTTTTCGCCATTCCATTGGAAGAAAATGTACCCGATTTGACGAGTAAAGAGGACATTTTAGTGATGCAAAAGTATTTGGAAGAAACATACGGCGAATTTTAAGTCGAACGATCTCGGCTAACGGATAGAATCAATCCAATACTAATGGCTGTAAATAATAAGGAAGTTCCACCTGCTGAGACCATCGGTATGGGTTGTCCTGTTACTGGAATGGCCCCTACCGAAACAAACATGTTGATCAAAGCTTGAGTGACAATTGAGAAGGATAGTCCCGCGGAAATCAAACCACCCAAAGGTCTATCACAATTTTTAATGACACTCAAGCTTCTTAGGATAAATAGTAAAAATAATCCCGCTATAACGACACCCATTACTATGCTATATTCTTCGATGATGATGGCAAAAACAAAATCGGATTCAGCTTGTGTCAGGTGGTATCGATATTGACTTTTACCGGGTCCTTTTGGTCTAAGTGCACCTGTTGAAATAGCATAAAAACTTCGTTTTAATTGATAATTTTCATCTCGGTTTTGTTGCTCAGATAAGGTGTTTGATTCGTTGAGTGTTCTTCTTAAATAAATTTCGATTCTCGATTTAATCGTTGCGGCTCTTTCCGTAATTTCGAAATAAACCATGCCGAAGCCTAGAATACAGACAATTCCAAAAATGGAACCTATAAATTTCCAGGGTACTCTACCAAAATACATCAAAACTAAACTCGTCAAAAAAATGATGATGCTGGTTGAAAAATTGGATAGCATGATCAATGCGCAGGTGATGATAATGGCAAGGAATATGTAGATCAGTACTCCCCAGGTATAAGCATTGGGGTCTGATTGTCGGGTTGATAATATTTTGGACAGACAAATTGTTAAACACAGTTTAGCCATGTCGGAAGGCATAAAACTCACTGGACCTACCTCAATCCATCGGCTGGCACCGCCTTTTTCAGTACCATAAAAAAAAGCAATTAAAATGAGTACCCAGGAAATGTATAAGCCAACATTGACGTTACGTGTCAATTTCGTGTAATCTTGTTGGGATGTCCATGCCATGATGGCAAATGAAACAAAGAGTACAATTATTGGTTTGATTAAGCCAATCAATGGGTCAATTGGATGGTTCATGCTAAATTTTCCTTTGGCGGAAAATTGAATGAGCATTCCGATGGTATTAAGGAAAAAGACGATCATCCAAATGATTCGATCTCCTAATAGATTTTTTTGAATAAATTGGTTTAAGCGCATGCCCATTATTCCTTGCATTTATTTCGTACGAAATTGTACGAAAATTGGATGGCAAAGATTGGGATATTTTTTGTTCTTTGAACGAGAATTTTTGGGCTAAAAAGGTATTTGTCACAGTTTATTTTTGAGCGTTTTTTCAGACCGCCCAAAAACCTACTTATGCTTTATTTTTTGGTCAAATAATCCGAATTTGACTCCAACGTTTCCAGAAGTTCTAAGTAAATATGAACAAAACGAAAAGTTTTTATTTTTTATACGAGTTAAACCTCTAGTTGATCAAATTTGATCTTCCGAGCTCTTTGGTAAAATCTCCAAGGTAAAAGAATGGAGGAGCAGATTAAACTCGCCGTTAAGCCCATCCAGATTCCTACCGCACCTATTTGGTAATAGATGCCTAGTAGATAGCTAAGTGGGATTCCGATAACCCAATAACAAAATATGGTGATGGCTGTTGGTATTTTCACATCTTGTAAGCCTCGTAACAAGCCTAAAGCTACTGCCTGGATTCCGTCGAACAATTGAAAAATTGCACCCCAAACCACCAATTGCACAGCGATAGCGATGACATCATTTTCTTGGGTGTAGCCTTTGACCAATATATTACGTCCTAAATACATGATGATGGCACAAATAGCCATAAATGCAGTTGCAATTAAAAAGGCTGCATTTCCTGATATTATTATCCCTTTTTTATTTCTTTCTCCCAAATCTGTGCCGACATTAATGCCTCCTGCGACGGCTATTCCAGTGGCGGCCATGTAGGTTAGTGAGGCCATGTTGATGGCCACAATATGTGCTGCTTGGGCTGTGATGCTGATCCAGCCCATCATAACTACTGCCATACCAAAGGTGGCGATTTCAAAAAATCCTTGCATTCCGCTAGGGATTCCTACTTTCAAAATGGATTTTTCCAATTCGAAAGCATGTTTTGAACTCAATTTAGATTGAAAAAATGGTTGATATTCTTTTTTGTTGAAAAGGTAAATGGCTAATGAAGCGGCCATTAAAATGCGTGAAATCAAAGTGGCAATTCCCGCTCCAAATAAACCCATGGCAGGTATAAATGCGAAGCCATTGATCAAAATGTGATTCAAGATAATGTTCAATAGCAATGCAGCTATGGTGATGCTCATTGCGATTTTGGTGTTTCTCAAGCCATCGCTGAAACTTTTTAGAGCAGAAAATATAAATGTGGGGATGACGGAAATCGAGATTAAACCCAAAAATGGCAAGGTTAATTTTTTGTTGATTTCCGTTTGTTGAAATAAATCGTAATTCCAAGCGACAACTCCAATCAATGCAATGGTTATCAGGCCTAAAAATACCGCAATGCGTAAGCCTGCTCTTAGTAAATTTCCACACTCTTCGATATTTTCTTCCGCTTCCGCTTTGGAAACCATGGGGGCAATGATTTGTAAACAAATCAAACCGATTACCGCCACAGAAAAAAAGATGGAACCTGCCATGCCTGAAGCGCCCAAGCTTTCAGCGGCCAAATGCTTCATTTGTCCAACTTGTATGGTGTCCGCTAAGCCCATCAACATCACCCCCAATTGTCCAATGACGATCGGGATGGCTAATTGAATGGTGGAAATGATTTTTTTCAAAACAAGAATATTAATTAATTATGAGTTATGAAGTATGAATTATGAGTTATGTATTATGTTTTAAAATCATAACTCATAATCCATAATTAATTAGCGTCCGTTCAAATCTTTCGTTAGGATAAACCAACAGATAAATGACAATTTATCCATGTTGATTCGGGAGTATTTCAGCAATTTGAGACACTATCTCATCTTCTCTCTTCTCTCTTCTCTCTTCTCTCTTCTCTCTCTCTTCAAGTCTTCTCTCTTCAAGTCTTCTCTCTTCTCTCTTCTCTCTTCTCTCTTCTCTCTTCTAAATCCTAACTATCTCAGCTCCCAATGCATTTAACCTGGTGTCAATGTTCTGATAACCACGGTCAATTTGTTCAATGTTGTCGATGATGGATGTGCCATTGGCAGACATGGCCGCGATCAATAAAGAGACTCCAGCGCGTATATCAGGGGAAGACATGCGTATGCCTTTCAAAGTTTGTTTACGGTCATAACCTACCACCGTGGCTCTGTGCGGATCACAAAGAATGATTTGTGCACCCATTTCAATCAATCTATCTACAAAGAATAATCGACTTTCAAACATTTTCTGGTGAATTAACACCGTTCCTTTGGCTTGGATGGCCGTTACCAAGATGATGGACAACAAATCTGGGGTGAAACCTGGCCAAGGATGATCTGAAATTGTCAACATGGATCCATCGATGAAGTTCTCTAATTCATAATGCTCTTGGGCAGGAATGTGAATATCATCACCTCGGAATTCCATTTTGATTCCCAATTTTTGGAAGACCGTTGGAATGATTCCTAGTTCAGCTATTTGACAATTTTTAATGGTGATTTCCGATTGTGTCATGGCAGCCATACCAATGAATGAACCAATCTCAATCATGTCTGGAAGCATGGTATGCTCCGTTCCTCCCAATTCTTTTACGCCTTCAATGGTGAGTAAATTGGAACCGATTCCCGAAATTTTGGCTCCCATTCTGTTTAACATTTTGCATAATTGTTGCAAATAGGGTTCACAAGCAGCATTGTAGATGGTGGTTGTTCCTTCTGCTAATACGGCCGCCATTAATATATTGGCCGTACCTGTTACAGATGCTTCATCCAATAACATGTAAGCACCTTTTAATTGCGAGGCGTCTACTTCATAAATTCCTCCATCTTCGGAACTATAATTGAATTGAGCACCTAATTTCATGAATCCAAAAAAATGGGTATCTAATCTTCTACGACCAATTTTGTCGCCTCCAGGAGAAGGAATACGTCCTTTTTTAAATCGGGCCAAAGTAGGGCCTACCAACATCACAGATCCCCTTAAACCTGCTGCCTTTTTCTTGTAGGTATCTGAATCTAGGTAGTCGATATTTACCTGAGATGCATCAAATTCGATGCTTGATTCATTTAAACGACGAGTTCTTACGCCCATGTCGCCTAATAAATCAATCAGCTGATTGACGTCCCTGATGTTAGGAATGTTATGGATGGTAACAGGCTCAGAGGTAAGAACGACAGCACACAAAATTTGCAAAGCTTCGTTTTTTGCTCCTTGTGGAGTTATTTCTCCTTTTAATTTTTTCCCGCCGGTAACTTTGAATGAGGCCATATTTGGATACTATTTTTTATGTCGAGGATTAAAATTCCTGTTTGTACGATAATTATTGTTGGTATTATTTTTCCGGAAATTGTTATTTCTGGTTTGAGGTGCAAAATCATTGGTCGCGTAAGCATTTCTGGCATTATTTGCCACTTTTGCATGACCTAAATTTTCTTGAGAAAGTTCATCAACAACGCTGGAAAGCATGTTTTCAGACATTTCTTTGATGTTTTGCCAAATCACTTTGTCATCTACACTTTCTTTGTTCCATGTCACATAAAAACCTTTCATAAGTCGGGCAATGTAGGCAACCAATATTTTTTTGTCTTCTATTTTCTCTTCCGCCATGGCACGAAGAATCAGTAATTCTACATTACGACCATAATGTTTGAATTTCAA
>JBILRJ010000103.1:0-9117 GCA_044372695.1 Spirosomataceae bacterium | reverse complement strand
TAAATACGGCATTTCACACTGGGGCTTAGGCAATCCGAAAAATGGAATTGTTCACGTAGTAGGTCCAGAAAATGGAATTACTTTACCCGGTATGACAATTGTATGTGGTGATTCACATACATCAACGCATGGTGCTTTTGGTGCAATTGCATTTGGTATTGGTACCTCTGAAGTTGAAATGGTGTTGTCCTCACAATGCATTATGCAACCTAAGCCTAAGAAAATGCGCATCAATGTGAATGGAGAATTGGGAAAGGCGGTAACTCCTAAAGATGTAGCTTTATACATTATTTCTAAACTTACTACATCTGGTGCAACGGGTTATTTTGTTGAATATGCAGGAGGTGTTTTTGAAAATATGTCGATGGAAGGTCGGATGACAGTGTGTAATTTGAGTATAGAAATGGGAGCTAGAGGTGGAATGATAGCCCCTGATCAAACTACATTTGATTATATTTTCGGCCGTGAATTAGCTCCCAAGGGTGCTGATTGGGATCGTCAATTAGCTTATTGGAAAACACTTAAAACTGACGATGGCGCAGAATTTGATGTAGAAATCAATTTTGATGCTTTGGATATTGAGCCAATGATTACTTATGGTACAAATCCTGGCATGGGAATGGGGATATCCAAAAATATTCCAAAATCGGGTGATGTGGAAGGTGGTGCAGCAACTTTTGAGAAATCACTTCAATACATGGGTTTTTCAGAGGAAGATAGCATGATTGGGAAAAAAGTGGATTATGTATTTATTGGTTCTTGTACAAATGGTCGAATTGAAGATTTTAGAGCATTTGCTTCCATCATAAAAGGCAGAAAAAAAGCAGAACATGTCACTGCTTGGGTGGTACCAGGTTCACATGTGGTTGATAAGCAAATCCGTGATGAAGGTATTTATGACATTTTGGTTGAAGCAGGTTTTCAGCTTCGTCAACCTGGTTGTTCGGCTTGCTTAGCGATGAATGATGATAAGATTCCAGCTGGCAAATATGCAGTTAGTACCTCCAATAGGAATTTTGAAGGTCGTCAAGGTCCTGGTTCTCGTACCTTACTGGCGAGTCCGTTAGTAGCTGCAGCTGCTGCAATTTCTGGAGTTGTTACTGACCCAAGAGAGTTTTTATAATCCTAATTAAATACGCTAAACATGGCTTACGATAAATTTACTATTTTAAAAAGTTCGGCGGTTCCTTTACCCATAGAGAACGTAGATACCGACCAAATAATTCCTGCTCGTTTTTTAAAAGCTACAGAAAGAAAAGGCTTTGGAGATAATTTGTTTCGTGATTGGAGATATGATACCAAAGATCAACCTAGGGCTGATTTTATTTTAAACAACCCGATTTATTCTGGGAAAATATTGGTGGGTGGAAAAAACTTTGGAAGCGGATCATCACGTGAACATGCTGCTTGGGCAGTTTATGATTATGGGTTTCGTTGTGTTATTTCCAGTTTTTTTGCTGATATATTTCGCAATAATTGCATCAATGTTGGTATTCTACCGGTTCAAGTAAGTGCAGAATTTTTAGATCAAATTTTCAAGCAAATAGAAAGTGACGCAACTTCAGAATTTGAAGTAAATCTTTTGGAGCAAAAAATCACGATTCTTTCATCTAATCAAAGTGAATCTTTTGCTATAAATGGTTACAAAAAGCACAACTTATTAAACGGTTTTGATGATATCGATTACCTTCAGGCCATTAAGGAGGATATCAAAACTTTTGCTTCTAATCGATAATCCTTTGAAAAGACACATCGAAATAATGGACACAACACTCCGGGATGGTGAACAAACCAGCGGTGTGTCTTTTTCCGCCTCTGAAAAATTGACCATTGCTCAATTATTATTGACTGAGTTAAAGGTTGATCGGATTGAAATAGCATCTGCCCGCGTTTCAGATGGAGAATTCTTGGCAGTTAAAAAAATTACTGAATGGGCTTCCGTACATGGTTATCTTAATAAAGTAGAGGTTTTGACTTTTGTAGACGGAGGGACATCTGTGAATTGGATGGTAGAATCAGGAGCGAAAGTAATGAATCTACTCACCAAAGGGTCTCTTAACCATTTAAAACACCAATTAAAAAAAACTCCTGAACAACATTTTACGGAAATTGAAGAAACCATTGCCTTGGCTATTTCCAAAGGACTCGAAGTAAATGTTTACTTAGAGGATTGGTCTAATGGGATGCGAAATAGCAAAGATTATGTGATCAGTTATTTAAATTTCTTGGAAAATCAACCCATTAAAAGAGTCTTATTACCTGATACCTTGGGTATTTTAATTCCTTCTGAGGTCAAATCTTTTGTGTCAGAACTTGTCAATCGATATCCAACATTGCATTTTGATTTTCATGCGCACAATGACTATGATTTGGGCACAGCCAATGCTATTGAAGCGGTTTCAAGTGGTTGTCATGGTTTGCATTTGACCATAAATGGAATGGGAGAAAGAGCAGGAAATGCACCATTGGCTAGTGTGATTGCCGTTTTAAATGACTATATGAAAGATGTTCAGACTTCTGTAGTCGAAAAATCTTTGTACACGGTTAGTAAATTGGTCGAAACATTTTCGGGTTTTAGAATACCCGTCAATAAGCCTGTTGTGGGGGAAAATGTATTCACCCAGACAGCAGGAATTCATGCTGACGGAGATAAAAAAAATAACCTTTATCACAATGATTTAATGCCGGAGCGGTTCGGTCGAGAGCGTAAATATGCTTTAGGTAAAACGAGCGGTAAAGCGAACATTGAGAATAATTTATTGGAGTTGGGTATTCAGTTATCTGATGTGGATTTGAAAAAAGTGACACAAAGGATCATCGAACTGGGGGATAAAAAAGAGGTTGTTACACAAAATGATTTACCTTATATCATTTCTGATGTATTAGATTCCAATGCCATCAATGAGCGCGTTCAAGTAATTAATTATGTTTTAACGCATTCAAAAGAATTACGTCCTTCAGTAACGCTTAAAATTTCCATCGATGGAGTCGAATTTGAGGAGCATGCTCAGGGAGATGGTCAGTACGATGCTTTTATGAAAGCACTACAAATTGTATTTCAAAAAAATGGCAAAATATTGCCTCAACTAAAAGATTATGCTGTTCGTATTCCTCCAGGGGGAGAATCCGATGCCTTGTGTGAAACCATCATAACTTGGCACAACGGTACCAAAGAATTAATTACAAGAGGTCTAGACTGCGATCAGACCGTATCTGCCATAAAGGCAACCCAAAAAATGTTAAATTTGATTTCCTAAAAACACAAACATACACATGGCAAAAAAACATATTTTAATTGTCCCTGGTGACGGGATTGGACAAGAAGTTACGGCAGTTGGTAAGAAAGTTTTAGATAAAATTGCTGCCAGATTTAATCATGATTTCACCTACGATGAGGCACTTATTGGCCATGTGGCAATAGAGGCTACTGGAGATCCATTGCCAGCTGAATCCTTGGAGAAAATGAGAAATTCAGATGCTGTTTTATTTGGAGCAGTGGGGCATCCTAAGTACGACAATGATCCATCTGCCAAAGTTCGTCCAGAACAAGGTTTGCTTAAAATGCGTAAGGAGTTAGGTTTATATGCCAATCTTAGACCAATCAAATTATTTGATGAGCTATTAGGTGCTTCTTCCATTAAGCCTGAAATTCTTAAAGGTGCAGATATTTTGTTTTTCCGAGAGTTGACTGGAGATATTTATTTTGGTGAAAAAGGTCGAAAAAACAATGGCGATACAGCTTTTGATGTGGCTGAATACAGTCGATATGAAGTAGAAAGAATTGGTAGACGAGCCTTTGAAGCAGCTAGAACACGTAGAAAGAAATTGGTTTCAGTGGATAAAGCGAATGTATTGGAATCATCTCGTTTGTGGAGAGAAGAAATTCAAAAATTAGCTTTGGAGTATCCAGATATTGAAGTGGAATACCAATTTGTTGACGCCACAGCTATGCTTTTGATCAAAGATCCAAAGCGCTTTGATGTAGTAGTGACCGCTAATTTGTTTGGTGATATTTTGACCGATGAAGCGTCTCAAATTGCGGGTTCTATGGGAATGCTTGCCTCTGCCTCCATTGGGGATGGAACAGGTGTTTATGAGCCCATACATGGATCAGCACACGATATTACAGGTAAAGGCTTAGCTAATCCAATGGCTTCTGTTTTGTCAGCTGCTCTACTATTAGATATTTCTTTTGGAATGAAAGAAGAATCAGAGCTTGTCATTAACGCCGTTGATCAAGTTTTGAAAAAAGGTTTTAGAACGCATGATATTGCGGATTCTACTACTGATCCCTCCATGATTTTAGGTACTGATGCCATTGGTGAGGAAATTCTAAAATTGTTGTAATCTTTTTTTTATGATAATCTGCCCATCGACAAATCGATGGGCATTTTTTTGTTTATCAATCGTTACTTAATCTCATCAACATGAAAAATTTATTTCTTATTTTTTCGCTGTGCTTATTTCATTTTGTTCAAGCACAGCCTAAAGCAAACAACCCAATTGAAGTAACGGATTTATTGAAAATTCGGAATGTCGGGAAACCTCTAATTTCTCCCAATGGTCGTCAAGTACTATTTACTGTGATGGAAATCGTAGAGGATTTGGATAAAAAAGGAGATTATTTATACAGTACCCAATTATATTTAGGCGATTTATCGAACAAGCAATACAGACAAATTACATTTGGAAAAAATTCAGTTTCTTCCCCTTCATGGAGTCCAGATGGAAAAAGTATCCTTTTCCTAAGAGATTCAGGAAATAAAAATCAGGCATTTATTTTGTTGCTGGAAGGTGGAGAGCCTTTTGCCATTACGCGTTCTCAAAAAGGAATTAATAGTCCTGTTTGGTCAAAAAATGGTAAAGAGATATATTTTCAGGAGAGAAAATCACTGACAGAATGGATGCAAGATACATTGAGTATTTCTATAAAGAAGGTTCCATCGTGGGCAATTGAAAAGCCTATGCTTTCAGCTAATTCTTTGGTGAATTCATCCAAATCAAATCCAAATGGGAACATCAATGAAATTCGATCTTATTTGTTGCAAAATGAAAAGGATAAAAAGGCTAAGGTAATCAATCGAGTTAATTTTCAGGAGGAGACAACAACATCAGGAGAAATTGCCTTGAATTCTTTGTTTAAAATTTCTACGGAATTAAATAGCAAGCCAATTCAATTGAATAATCCATTTGAAAGATGGTTGGAATGGGAACCATTTTCAAACGGAATTTTGGCCACTATTCCATCTGATTCGTCTATTCATCCGGATCGAGTTTTAGATAATCAAATTGTGTTATTTTCTTCTTTGACCAACCAGCGGGAAATTTTAATCTCTAAAAAAGATTTTAACTATTCCAATCTAACCATAAGTCCGAATGAAAATTTATTGGCATTTGTTGAGACCAATTCCAACGAAGTAGCCAATGGTTCTTTGAGAATATTGGATTTAAAAACAAAAAAAGTAAGTCTAGTGCCCCTTGATCGTGTTATCACGCAAATCAAATGGTCTTCAGATCAAAGCAAACTTTATTTTACTGCACAAGATAGAGGAGGAGCACCCTTGTTTGAATTCAACTTGAACAGCAAAAAACTTATTCAATTGACCAGCGAGAATAGTGGGATTTTAGGCTTTGATTTCTTTGGAGATGATCTTTATTATGTCAAAACATCAATTGATAACCCATCTGAACTTTATCAGAATAAAATGGATGGAAAGAGCGAAACCCTTTTTACGCATGAAAATTCGAAATGGTTAGAAGGTAAATTTATCTCTAAACCGGTGAAAAAATCCTTTAAAAACAATAAAGGTCAAATGGTGGATTACTGGGTTATGCAACCTCGGAATTTCCAAGTCGGCAAGAAATATCCTTTGGTGGTGGAAATTCATGGTGGTCCATCCGCAATGTGGGGTACAGGTGAACTTAGCATGTGGCATGAATTTCAATATTATGCAAGTAAAGGTATGGGGGTGGTTTATGCCAATCCAAGAGGAAGTGGTGGCTATGGTTCAGCATTTTTATCGGCCAATGTAAAGGATTGGGGTGCAGGTCCTATGTCAGATGTGATGAAAACAACTGATTTGGCTATTGCAGAGGGCTGGGTAGACACTACTCAACTGGCTGTTACTGGAGGGTCATATGCCGGTTATTTAGTCACTTGGATCGTAGGTCACACAAACAGATACAAAGTGGCTTGCTCTCAAAGAGGGGTTTATGAATTATCTACCTTTTTTGGTGAAGGCAATGCTTGGCGTTTGGTTCCAAGGTATTTTGGCGGCTATCCTTGGGAAACAACTGCTAGATCCATTTTAGATAGAGAATCGCCAATGTCTTACGTTCAAAATATTCAAACTCCAATGATTATATTTCATGGCGAGAGTGATTTGAGAACGGGGGTAATTGGGAGTGAAATGCTTTATAAAAGTTTGAAAATTTTAGGCCGAGATGTTGAATATGTTCGCCATCCTGATGCATCTCATGAAATTACTCGGGCTGGAAATAATCGACAAAGAATCGATCAGATGTTGCGCACGTTTGAATTTTTTAGTCGGTATTTAAAGTTATAAGAAAATGATACTCCCAAGGAGGAATCAACTATTCTACCTTGGGAGTATGAATTTAACTGAAATATCTCCAATCTTCATTTCCTTTAACCTTGATCAAGGTTTCATACAATAAGTCAATAACGGCTTCCATGTCTGATTTAGCAATCGTTTCGACTGTGGTGTGCATGTATTTTAATGGTAAAGAAATTAACGCAGAGGCTACACCTTCTGTGGCATAAGCAAAAGCATCTGTATCTGTGCCAGTGGATCTAGATACTGCTTGTCTTTGAAATTCAATTCCTTTTTCGTTAGCTACATCTATGATAAAATCCCTGACATTGTTCTGAACCGCAGGTCCATAACAAATTACAGGACCTTTTCCGCAGGCCATATCCCCTTGAGTTTTCTTGTTGTACATGGGTGATTGGGTGTCATGGGTAACATCAGTAATAAAGGCCAAATCAGGTTTTAATCTTTTTACTATCATTTCTGCTCCACGCAATCCGATTTCTTCTTGCACCGCATTAACTACGTATAGCGTAAATGGAAGTTCAATCTTATTTTCTTTGATTCTCCTAGCCACTTCAGCAATCATGTATCCTCCAATTCGATTATCCAATGCTCTGCCTACCAAAAACTTTTGATTCAACTCCATTAAACCATCTTCAAAGGTCACGACAGTTCCTACGTGAATACCCATTTCTTCTATTTCCTTTTTGTTGGATGCACCACAATCAATGAAAATATCGGAAATGCCTGGAGCTTTGTCCTTGGTTGTATCTCTTACGTGAATGGCCGGCCAACCAAATATACCTTTGATTACTTTGTCTTTGGTGTGGATGTTAGCTCGCATGGAAGGCGCTATCAAGGCATCAGAGCCACCATTTCTTCTTAAGAATAAATATCCATTCTCGTCTATGTAATTAACAAACCAGGATATTTCATCGGCATGAGCTTCAATAACCACCTTGTATTTTTGTCCTGGATTAATCACTCCAACTGCTGTACCATATACATCAATGATTTTTTCATCAATAAAATCGCTAATGTAGTTTAACCAAATTTGTTGTCCAGATGCTTCAAAACCTGTAGGTGAAGCATTATTTAAATATTCGTATAAAAATTGATGTGCTTTATCTGACATTTTTTATTTTTTTTATTAAAACGCAAGTTAATAAGGCAGTGTTGAAATACCTTTTTATTCGCAAAAAAATAAATTAATTGCCTTTAAGTCAATTTTACGGTAAAATCTATGGTAAAACTCGATTAAGGTCGTATTTTTGAAGGCTTTATTAGCGTTTATGTATTAAAATGATATTTCAATGAAAAAAATAGCTGTATTTACATCAGGTGGAGACGCTCCGGGAATGAATTCATGTATTCGTGCGATAGTGAGAGGTGCAACTTACCATGGAGTAGAAGTTTATGGTATAGTGAGAGGCTACAATGGAATGATAAAGGGGGATATTATACCTCTTAATTCCCAATCAGTGAGTAACATCATTCAGAGAGGCGGTACCATTTTAAAATCAGCCAGATCCAAAGAATTTATAACTACAGAAGGGCGTGAAAAAGCCTACAAACAGCTTCAAGATAAAGGAATAGAAGGTTTAATTGCTATTGGAGGCAATGGTACATTTACGGGTGCAGAAATTTTTTACAATGAATACAAAATTCCTACAGTAGGCGCACCTGGTACTATTGATAACGACTTGTTTGGTACTGATTATACCATCGGCTTTGACACAGCCGTCAATACCGCTTTAGATGCAATTGACAAGATTCGTGATACAGCTGATTCACATGATCGAGTATTCTTCATCGAGGTAATGGGTAGAGATTCGGGTTATATTGCGATCCAATGTGGAATTGCTGGCGGTGCTGAGGCTGTTATGATTCCCGAGAATTTGACCCCGGTGAGTGAAATAGTGAATATTTTGGAAAGAGGAATTGCGAAAGCAAAGTCTTCTTCGATTGTGGTAGTGGCTGAAGGTGACGAAGAGGGTAACGCTCAAAAAGTAGCACAAAAAATCAAAGATTTGATGTCGAAAGAGTTGGATATTCGCGTAACTACTTTAGGCCACATTCAAAGAGGTGGTATACCTACAGCTTATGATCGTATTTTAGCTAGTCGTTTAGGTTTGGGAGCTTTAGAAGGTCTACTCAGAGGTGAAAAAAATGTTATGGCTGGTGTAGTTAATAATCAATTAGTTTATACACCCTTTCACGATACCATTACAAAGAAAAAACCTGTGTCTGAAGATCTCATCCGAATGGTTGAAATCTTGTCTAGTTAATAATTAGCAATAGCCTACTATGTGGTAAATGATAAATCCGGCTATTTCTCT
Organism: Spirosomataceae bacterium; assembly: GCA_044372695.1. Classification (GTDB taxonomy): domain Bacteria; phylum Bacteroidota; class Bacteroidia; order Cytophagales; family Spirosomataceae; genus Aquirufa. The sequence goes on along the minus strand of JBILRJ010000103.1, from coordinate 224 downwards.
TATGATTCTAGAAAAGAGGTAAAGGTTTTTTTCCGCGGGCATGAGTTGGTGCAATAGTCCAATCTCTCCTTGTTTGGCTAATTGATCTACTGGATATATTTTAAATTTGAATCCTTGTTTTTCAAAACATGCCTGAGACCTGCGGCTGTGATAGGCAGAGGTGATTACGAGCATGGAGTCTGTTTTCAAGTAGTTTAGCAAAATTTTTTTACTGTTTTGGGCAT
>JBILRJ010000102.1:0-9184 GCA_044372695.1 Spirosomataceae bacterium | reverse complement strand
ACTAATTTTAAATTGAATTTATCTGCAATACGACGCAAATCAGGCAATCTAGCCATTTCACCATTCTCATTCAGCACCTCAATCAGCACGCCAGAAGGTTTAAAACCTGCCAGACGAGCAAAATCCATGGAAGCCTCGGTATGCCCGGTTCTTCTCAAAACTCCCTCTGTTTTACTTTTCAAAGGAAATATGTGTCCAGGACGCCCCAAATCTTGTGGGGTAGTAGACATATCTACCAAAGATCGAATCGTTTTCGAGCGATCAGACGCAGAAATACCTGTTGTACATCCATTTCCTAAAAGATCTACTGAGACGGTAAAAGGAGTTTCATGCGAGGTGGTGTTGTTGTCGACCATCATTTCTAGACCCAGTGCATGGCACCTATCTTCGGTCAAAGAAACGCACATTAATCCACGTGCTTCCGTCACCATAAAATTGACTAATTCGGGAGTAATTGCCTCCGAGGCACAAATCATATCTCCTTCATTTTCTCTATCCTCATCGTCAGCCACTATGATGATTTTACCTTGACGAATGTCTTCAATAGCCTCTTCAATACTATCTAAACGAATCAAATCTTCCTGCATAAATTGAGCTATTTTAAGAACGAAAACACAAAGGTAAGCAGATTTAGTTCCCATTTTACCTACCTTTACAATTATATCCATATTCTTTTACTTATGTCGATTCAAGTCGTTGATCTTTCCAAAAATTTCAAACAACAAAGAGCTGTCAATTCTATCTCATTTGAAATAAACGAAGGTGAGATAGTTGGTTTTTTAGGTCCAAACGGAGCAGGAAAATCAACCACGCTGAAAATTCTCATGGGACATATCCATGCCGATGCAGGATATGCGACGATCGAAAATATGAACATTGAGAAAGAGCCTTTGAAAATTAAGGGAATGATTGGTTATTTGGCCGAAAACAATCCTTTGTATTCAGATATGTACGTCAAAGAATTTTTGCTCTTTATTGGAGATTTACACCAAATTCCAAGCAAAATACTCAAAAAAAGAATTGATGAAGTCGTTCTACTGGTCGGACTTGAAAAAGAACAACACAAAAAAATCAGCGCTTTATCTAAAGGTTATCAACAGCGAGTAGGCATAGCGCAAGCGATTCTGCACGATCCAAAAATTTTATTGTTGGATGAACCTACTAGTGGACTTGATCCCAACCAAATGACCGAAATCAGGAATTTAATCAAAAAATTAAGCCCTGGTAAAATCATTTTATTCTCAAGCCATCTTCTCAGTGAAGTAGAAGCTATTTGTGATCGGATTTTATTGATTCATCTAGGTAATTTAGTGGCAGATTGTAGTTTGGAAGAAGCCAAATCTCATACAGGTGGCTTAGAGGCATTTTTTAAAGAGAAAACGAAATGATGGAAGAGAGGAGAGAGGAGAGAGAAGAGAGAAGAGAGAAAATGGGAAGAGAGATGCTTCGACAAGCTAAGCAACCGGAGAAGAGAGAAAATGAAAAGAAGAGAAAAAAACTCATAATCCATAACTCATAATTCATAACTATATAAATCCAATCACCGCTAGCATTCTGCCGGTTTGACCATTTTCTTTTCGGAAAGAGAAAAAAAGATCATTGTTTTTTATGGTACAATAAGGTGAAATTTCTATCTGATTAACCCCTAAACTTTGTAATTGTATCGCATTTGAACGCTTCAGATCAACGTGACACTTACCATTTAGGTAAATTTTGACTTCATCTGGAAATTGAATGGCGACTTCCTCTCCTACTTCAAAGTATGCTTGGCTGATGCAAGGTCCAATGTAAGCCAGGATTTCAGCAGGATTTGTTTGAAACTCATCCATCATTTTTTGAACGGTTTTAGCAACAATTTCTTTCACTGTGCCTTTCCAACCTGCGTGAATAGCTGCTGAGACCTTATTTACTGGATCAGCCAATAAAATCGGACAACAATCGGCTATGCCCACCCCACAAAAAACTCCCTGAGTATTACTTATGATAGCATCGAAATCCTGTGCATAAATGGCTTGATCAGCAATCAGAATTTGATCACTGTGACATTGATAACTACGAGCCAAAGAATGAACATCAATTCCCAGACTTTCCGTAAAAATGGACAAATTAGCTTGAATGTGTGCAGGGTCATCTGCGGTATGAACACCTAAATTCAGGGAGGTAAATGGATAATTACTTTTACCTCCCTGTCTAGTGCTTACCCCAGCTATAATCTGAGGGTAAGATTGGAAAATTTGTGGTCGTATGACTGAACAATCAATTTGCATACGAATCCAATTAATGAATTAGGAATAAGACAATCCGTGTTTTGCTAAAACGTCAGCAGGAACACCCTCCCATTCATTGGGCACATTACCTTTGTAGCCTAAAAATTCAATCCCCATTTTCGAGGTAAAGAAACCCGTAGCTGTTAAATTTCTCAACATAGTGAAGAAACTTACCCCTTGAGAAAACTCTTTTTTAGCTAATTCAGGATAGGCAATATCATCTACGATATTGATTCTTTGAGCCGGAGTTAATTCTGTAAACAGCTTTTGAAAGCGTTTATTGGATTCAGCATCTATCCAACGCAAACCTCCACGCATGGGAGTTTTCATTTCAGGTCGATCTTTCACGATGAACTCGATAAAGCCCGTAACACCTGATTGAGATGCACTGCCTGATTTCCCGTCTGCAGGAATAATGATGTCAGTTAAGACGGTGATGGTTGCTAACTCATGTGCATCTAAAAACTTTTCTGCCATGAGACGGGCATCTCTTTCTGCTTCGTCCTTTGTTCTACCACCTGGAATTTTCAATGCTCCAGCGGCGGTTTTCGGCGCTGAAAATTGGTCTAAAGATTCTGCAGCTTGAATATCTGGACTCAACACTGCAAGTCCTAGAGAACTTAAACCTAAGTTTTTTAAATAATCTCTTCTTTTCATTAGATATTGCCTTTTTTACGTTGATCAAGAATATATTCAGAAGTTCTAAGCGAAAGTGCCAAAATAGTTAATGTAGCATTTTTATCTCCTTGTGAAACGAAAGGAGCTGCATCCGCCACAAAAAGGTTCTTTACATCATGTGCTTGGCAATTCGAATTGAGTACCGAAGTTTTAGGATCATTACCCATACGAGCAGTTCCTACTTCATGAATAATTTTACCTGGCTCAGCCAAACCATAGTTGTTTTCTGGACCTGGTTTTTTACCCATTGGGGTTCCTCCCATGGAAGTAATAATTTCTTCGAAAGTATCCTGCATGTGCTTGGCCTGCTTCACTTCGTAATCTGACCATTTGTAATGGAATCTCAAGACAGGAATACCATATTTATCTACCGTAGTAGGATCAATTTCACAGTAATTATCTTCTCTTACAACAGGCTCTCCTCTTCCAGCCATGCTGATGTAAGATCCATAGTAACGAGCATAATCTTCTTTCAGTCCAGAACCATAACCACCCGCTGGCTTTGCTTTACCATCTTTGGTGTATTGTGCTTTACCGTTGATTGCTTCAATTCCTGAACCAAAACCAAAACTTGGCATTCCCATTCCTCCACCGTACTCGATGTGATAACCTCTTGGGAAATCCAATTTTTTGTTATCCAACCACCATGGAGTATAAATGTGCATTCCTCCTACACCGTCTTCATTGTAACGCTTGCGATCAAATAAGTTAGGAATAATTCCTGAACGAGAAGCTCCCGTAGAATCATTTAAATATTTACCTACCACACCTGATGAATTGGCTAAACCATTGGCGTATTTTGGACCTTTGGAATTCAAAAGTAAACGAGCAGTTTCTCCAGCACTGGCTGCTAAAATGATCACTTTACCTTTGACAGAGTATTCTTTCATATTAACCGTATTCACATAAGAAATACCGGTTGCCAATCCTGAAATTGGATCAGTGATTACTTCTCTAGCCATAGCGTAAGTAATCAAGGTTGTATTGCCAGTGGCAACAGCGGGCTTGATTAAAACAGAAGAGGATGAAAAATCCGCATAGGCCATACAAGATCTTCCGCATTGGCCGCAATAAAAACATTTTCCACGTTCGTCATTGATTTTTTGGGTCAACATCGCCATACGGGAAGGATAAGTAGGAATGCCTAATTTTTTATTGGCTTTCATAATCATCAATTCATGTAAACGAGGCTTGGGAGGTGGCAAAAATTCCCCATCTGGGTCATTGCGCAATCCTTCATTGGAACCAAAAACACCGATCAATTTTTCCACTCGGTCATAATAGGGTTTCATATCATCATAACCAATCGGCCAATCGTCTCCTAAACCATCAATACTTGCTCTCTTAAAATCATCAGGACCGAAACGCAAAGAAATTCTTCCCCAGTGATTCGTACGACCTCCTACCATTTTGGCACGAAACCAATCGAAAGTAGTACCATTTTTAGATGTATAAGGTTCTCCCTCTATGTTCCAACCACCGTATGCAGCATCAAAATCACCAAAAGGACGGGTCGTACTTGCCCCTCTTCGAGGCGATTCATACGGCCATTTCATTTGGGTGATGTTTTTGGGATCTGCGGGATCGAAGGGTTGACCGGCCTCCAAAACACATACCTTCACACCAGCTTTAGCCAATGTGTAAGCAGCCATTCCGCCACCGGCTCCTGATCCTACAATCACTACATCAAACACTTCTTGCTGAGCTTTAATATAAATTGAATCGTTTATCATAAATTAAAATAGTTTTGAAAGGTCGAAAATAGAAAAATTTAAATTAATATTCTAATATTTCTATCCTGAAAATTCCCACTATTTATTTCGTCAAAACAAATTCCCTTAATTTACTTTGATTGCCTGCTAAATCATAGCCATACACACACACTTTAGCGGGTAATTCATTCAAAGGAACAAACTTCGCAAAGCGGAAATAAGGCTCTAAATCGCTTTGATCTGCACAATTACACGTTGATAATGGCCCCGTTTTCCATTGATAATTGACAATTTCTGGATATTTGAAGATGGGTTCTATGTAAAAACCCTCCGCATCTCTGGTTTGATTTAGTTTAATCAAATCTGCATTGGGCGGAGTGAAATCTATTTTAAAGGTCAAATAGCTTTTTTGATTTTTCTTCAAAAAAGATAAAACATAAAAACCCTCTTTTTGGGGAAAAGGTATTTGCATGGTTCCCGCAACTACCGGAGAAAAACCCGTGTTATTATTTTTATCAAAGGCTTCAAAAGGGTCTATCCGATAGGATGTTTGGATAAAATTTTCAACTTCAAAGGTCAGTTTTTCGTTCATCACTTGTTCTTTTCCAAAATTCCGAACTCCCAAATCAAGTGATACTTTTAAATCAAAGGGCTTTTCTAACTCATTCGTAGATAAATTGATATCAAAAATTCCTTTTGCATTAAAACTCCCTTTGATTTTTCGAATGTCTAAGACATAGGTTGTTTCGTTTTTGGTTATTGGGCTGATATTGGATAAAAATTCACATGGCGCCCCGAGCTCACAAGTGCCTAAACCACCGATGGTTGTGGTATTTATCATTCCCCAGATCCCCTTGTTCAAATCTTCAAATACTGGAGACCCTGAACTTCCTCCAAAAATATTTTTAAAATTATTCGCATAAAAATCATGCCATAGCCAAATGAATTCGGAGATGCTTGATCGATTGCCTTGAATTCCATTGCTCATGCGCAATTGTACAGGCTGCAAGGAAAGGGGGTATCCACAAGCTTGGATTTTACCTCCAAAAATTGGTAGATTGTTGGCAATTTTGATGGGAAAAATCCCAGCATTTTGCAATTCTTTATTACTGTGATTTAGTTGAACAATCGCTAAATCAGTACCTTTCATCGTCCCATAAGCAATTTTTTTAGTTGAGAAACTCACTTGTTTGTCATCTGTTATCCCTTCTAGTTTCTTGAAAACAACTTTAGCATCCAATGGAACATCCAAGTAAATAGGATTATCTTCATTGATAATATTGGTACAGTGCCCATTGGTAATTACATAGGCTGGAGAATCTAAGGTTTGATTAGGCACCTCAATGTATGTGGCCGTGCAAGTAGAGGGTCCTTCAAATTGGCCAACTGCCAGCAATTTTTTATCTAATTGATTGGTAAAGTTAATGGGGCCATCCGGCAAGGCAGGCGAAATATTTTCTAAGGGATTATCGCAGGAAATATTGACTAAAATGATAAATAAACAAAAAATAGCTGGGAAAGTCCTTTTCATTGCTGAATTAATGGTTAAGTTTGAAAATGTAATTTTTGAAATCGAAAACAAAAATAAGATTTATTTAAATAAAAAAAAAATGAATACACCTTCTCCCACAGCAATTATAACCGGTGCCTCCAAAGGCATTGGAAGGGCCTTAGCAATACTGCTTGCCAAACAGCACTTTAAATTAAGTCTAATTGCTAGAAACAAAGGGGAATTGAAAGATTTAGCTGCTGAAATTACAGAAATTGGCCATCGCCCTCTTTACTTCGTTGGAGATGTTGCTGATGCCTCTTTTGTCCAAATGGCCGTAGAAAAAACCGCCACTACTTTTCAGAAAATTGATTTCATGATCAATAATGCAGGTATTGGTGTATTTGGACCTACCGATTCATACACCGAGGAACAATGGGATCAGGTATTTTCCACAAATGTAAAAGGTACTTTTTTGTTTTCTCAAGCAGTTTTGCCTTACATGAAATCTGCCAAAAAAGGTCACATCATTAACATTGCCTCTGACGTAGCCAAGCGAGTTTTTGATGGAGGCGCTTTATACTGTGCCTCCAAATATGCACAGCATGCTTTTTCAGAAGCTTTGCGAAAAGAAGTCAGAAAAGATGGTATTAAAGTCTCTGTCATTTATTCGGGCTTGGTTGATTCCATGTTTCATGCTGAACCACAAGGTGCAGCTTCCCACAAAGACTGGCTTAGTTCCGAAGACATGGCTGAAAGCATTGCATTCGTGATGAATCAGCCACGACATGTAGTCATTGATGAACTGATGATTCACCCCTTAAATCAGGAGTATTAGAAAGCAAGAGGTGATGGGGAAATTTTGTGAGCAAACTATTTTTAAGAATTTATTAATAGAAATGAAAATCAATAAACCGAATTTAAGTTTAAGTCAAATTATCAACATGAATGTGGGATTTTTTGGCATTCAATATTCCTTTGGATTGCAACAAAGTGCCGTAAATCCCATTTATGATTTTTTGGGCGCTAGTCCAGATGAAATCCCTTTGTTAAATCTGGCTGGCCCCGTTACAGGATTGCTGGTCCAACCCATCATTGGTGCTTTGAGCGACAACACTTGGCACCCCAAATGGGGCCGACGAAAACCGTATTTCTTTATTGGTGCTTTGTTGTGCAGCATTTGTTTATTAATCTTCCCATTTAGCAGTACTTTATGGATGGCCGCCGGATTATTGTGGATTTTGGATGCAGGAAATAATACGGCTATGGAACCCTATCGGGCATTTGTAGCAGATAAGCTGAACAAAGAACAGCAACCACTGGGTTTTCAAATGCAGAGTTTTTTCACAGGTTTTGGTCAAACTCTCGCCAATTTATCCTTGTTCATTTTCCCCTTGATATTTATCGGTAAAACTGGCTCTTTACCTACCTGGGTATATGCATCCTTTTTTTTAGGGGCTATTTGTTCTATTGGTTCCATTTGGTGGTCCATGAAAACAACCGAAGAAATCATTCCTACGGAAGAAGAATTAATTCAAATAAAATCCAAAAAACTGAGCTTAACCGAATCTATAAAGGACATTATTGAAGCAATCAAAGTGATGCCCAGAGTGATGTGGCAATTGGCTTTGGTCTATTTATTCCAATGGTATGCCCTATTTTGCTACTGGCAAAATTCTTCCAAAAGTATTGCACTTTCCATTTGGAATGCGACTCCGAAAAACCAACCCAAACTTTATGAAGAGGCCGTTTCATGGACGGGATTGGTGAATGGTTGGTACAACATTGTGACATTTTTATCAGCCATGGCTTTAGCCCGTTTGGCCAATAAATACGGTGCCAAAAATGTGCATTTGATTTGCTTGCTGTTGGCAGCTGTTGGATTTTTGGCTTTCCCTATGATTAATGATAAAAATCTGTTGTTTGTGGCCATCACAGGTTTTGGAATTGGTTGGGCAAGTATGATGGGAATCCCCTATTTATTGGTTGTGAATGAAATCCCTAAAGAGCGATATGGCGTTTACATGGGAATCATTAACATGATGATTGTTATTCCGATGATTTTACAAAATATCACTTTTGGTTATGTTTTAAAACATCTGTTAGGGAACGACTCGCGAAATGCCATTACCTTTGCGGGGGTTTTATTGCTTTTAGCAGCGTTTGCAACGGCATTGATTAAACCTACTTTAAAAAAATCTGAATTAGTATGAGTGTACTGTGTATAGGTGAAGCCTTGATTGATATGATTTGCACAGATAAAGGTAGTACTTTATCGGAAGGGCAAAATTTCTTAAAAAAACCTGGAGGTGCACCTACCAATGTGGCGGCGGCAGTCGGGGCACTGGGTGGACAAATTAGTCTAAGTGCAAAAGTGGGAAATGATCCTTTTGGAAAGCATTTGAAAGACGTTTTGAAATCCTTTGAGGTAGACACCCAACATCTCATTTTTGATTCGAACAACTTCACTACTTTTGCTTACGTTTCTTTGATGCTAGACGGAGAAAGAGATTTTATTTTTAACCGTGGTGCTGATGCAGCATTGAATTTACAGGATGTCGAAGGCATTGACCTAAATACTTTTTCCATTGTTCATTTTGGTTCGGCAACTGCGTTTTTGGATGGGCCATTGAAAGAATCATATTACCAACTTTTGTCAGAAGCAAAAAATCACCAAAAAATCATCAGTTTTGACCCCAATTATCGGCATTTATTGTTCGGAAATCAACAAGAAACCTTCATCGAGCAGTCGATGTATTTTTTTAAAAAAGCCGATTTTACGAAGTTAAGCGATGATGAGGCCATGTTAATTACGCGCACAAATCACCTAGATGCAGCGGTTGAAATCTTATTAGATATTTGTCCAGGAATATTTGCCATCACGCTAGGGAAAGATGGCACTTTATTGGGTATTCAAAAATCAACTCGAATAATTAAAAGCATTGATGTTCAAGTTGTGGATACAACAGGAGCCGGCGATGCTTTTGTGGGTGCTGTTTTATACCAAATTGATCAAATGGGAATAAATGACCTGTCCC
>JBILRJ010000101.1:0-9293 GCA_044372695.1 Spirosomataceae bacterium | reverse complement strand
ATCGAAAATGGAGTTGAATTTTTGGATAGTGAATACATTAGTAGCTTAGATAAAAATGAACAAACAAAATGTATTGAATTCAGAGAAGCAAACGATTTAAAATTATAACAAATTAAATTTATAAAAATGAAAAAAACTTATATTGTATTATTGGCTATTTGCCTCACTATCTTTTTTTTAGGTATTTATGTACTTATGAACGACACAAATATACATACGGATAGCTTAATCTTTTTTTTGTGTTACATTCTTCTAATTGTAGGTATTATTATCTATCAAATGATAATAGATAGTTTGAATAGTAACCAAAAAAGAAAAAAATCAAATAGAATCTATAACATATATGAAAATAGAACTAATTAAAAAATTGCAACAAAAGTTAAAGTAATTGCAACAAAAGTTGTATAAAACAATATCCAAAGGCTGTAATTTTGCATCGTCTTTCTTTAATAAAAAAACATATAAAAATGAATAAGATAAAAATTGAATTGAATATAGGCTTAAAAATTGGTAACGTTGGTAAATTAAACGTTGCAATACTCAAAGGTATTATAGAGGCAAAATACGGCTTTCTATTAGCCGAAAATGAATCCTTTAAATATCAAGTTTCAAACGGCAAATATAATGGTAATTCTGAACCTACTTTGATAGTGGAATTTTATTCGGATTCAAACGCTAAAATAGAAAATTTACCTATTATTACAGAAAATCTTTGTAAAGAAACTTATCAAGATTGTATACCTTTTTTAGTCAATTTCAATGAAATAGAACCTTTTGGATTATTAATATATAATCCATGTTTTGAGGGGCAAAAATATTTATTTGACCAAAAATATTTCCTACATATTATCTAAAAACAAATTATATAGCAAAAATTAAAAAAAATAAAATTATGAACGTTAAAAAAACTTTTCAAGGTGCTATTAAATTAAGCGAATTTGTTAGCGGTACATTAATTACTAAACAATACATTGGCTATTCAGAAAAGGAAGCTAAAATGGAGTTTAGAAAATATTGTCAAAAAATAAAAAATAATTCAAAATCTTATTAATATGAAAAAAATGACCTCAGAGGACAAAAAACAAGCAAAAATATGTTTAGCTATTATTGTACTAATACTTGTAATAGCAAGACTTTTAAACGTGGATTTAGGTATTTAATTTAAACAAAAAAATATAAAAAATATGGGTGCAAGTAATTTCGCAGTAAAAAACGCAAGTAACTATTTTGTAGTACTTAAAAATCAAGAGATAAACACAAAAATTTGCCAAGATTGTGAGGAAATACACAGAGATTGGGAATATGATTTAGATACTTTAAAAGAGTGTCAAATTTGTGGGTGCAATACGCTTTCAGAGGGAGTAGAAACCGAAGAGATAGATTTAGATGATATAGAAAATCAAAAAGAATATACAATTGAAAAGCTAAAAGAAAATCCTTTGTATAAAAAATGGTATGGGTACGTTGTGGATAAAAGTGATATGGATAGAAATTATCCGTGTACAAATTTCTTTGAAATGGGTAAAAGTAAAAATTTCGGAGATGTAGAAGTTACTTTTGATATAATAATGCAACTTGTAGGAGGATATTATGAGGGTGCTACATTAGATTGGGAATGCAGTGTTAAAATAGACGGCTATGAAGTAGATGAGGATAGTGTAGAGGAAGAATTTTTGTATCAAACAAATATGAACGGAGGCTTAAAAACTATTCAAGCTAAAAACATAGTGAAATGGATAGAAAAAACAAAGACAGAGGCAATTGAAATGGTGGAAAAAGCCTTTAAAGAATCAAGTGAAGAGTATGGACGCTTAGGAACGTTTAGCAATGGAGAAAGTATTTATATAAAAATAGAAAATCAATAGAATATGATAACGATAAAAGATTTAATGGATAATTGTAAAAAAGGTACTCCGTTACAATATATAGATATAGAAAACGGAGATAGATTTAATATAGTTGCGGTGGAAAAACTATCTGAAACACATCCTATAGAGCATCCTTTTCAAGTAATTTTAGAAAACCCTGCTACACTAATATATGCTTATTTGTGGGAAATTCGAGAAAAGAGGCTTGAAGAAATTATAATACCCGAAGGAGGCAGTGCTTTTAAGGATAATACGGAAGCACCAAGACCAAGTTCAGTTAGTAATAATTAAAATAAAGTTGCAACAAAATTTAATAAAATTGCAACAAAATTGATAACATTGGAATAGAATCCGCAGTAACTTTGCAGTAAAATTATTTAACAAGTAAAATTTATAAAGAATGATAACAATAGAAAGTAGTTGGGGAGAAATCACCACAGATGACGAAGGCAATGTATTAGAAATGGACGTACTAGAGATAGATGATAGTGGAGAAAGATGTTACCTATTAGATGTAGTAAAATTTGATATTGCGGAATGGGATAAATGGTATGAAGCTAAATTTAAAGAAGAAAGCCCAAAACCCGATGAATTTGATGTGTTAGAGTTAGGCTTTTGGAAGAAAGATGGAACTTATGAAAAGGCGGATAAAGAATGGAGAAAAGAAGCTTATATTTTTACAAACTAAAATTATAAAAAATGAATACACTAATAAACATTTTCATAGACGGAAATTGGGACACGGCACACGAAGACAAAGGAGATAAATCTCCAATAAGAATATGGGATAAAGGTACACACGTACAAATATTGGCTAACCAATATGAGCAATACATAGATGACCTTGAAGAAAGAGGTTACGATTGTTATTTGTGCCTTGAAATGTATGCACACCCACAATGGAATGGAGAAATATTATTTATGAATTAAAATAGTAAAAAAAATGAATAAATCAAACAAAAAATGGGAATACCGAATAACCACAAGCACTATATGGCTTTCTTTTGACTATGGAGAAGTATATGCAGATAGTAGAGAAGAGGCTTTAGAATTGGCAAAAAAAGAGATTACATATAATCTTAAAAAAGCAAATGAGATTTTGAATAGTTGTGACCCACCGATAGGATTTAAGATAGAAATGGATTTATCTCAAATCGAATTACATAAAATAGATAAAGAATTATTTGAAACAGATTATGTTATTTGGGATAAGGCAAACGACCATTTAATTAGATTTGAAAAAGGGGATGATATTGTTATATTTGGAAGCAAAGAAGAAGCAGAAATAGATTGCTATGGTAATGAATACGTTACTAAATGTACCGATTTGCCTTTACATCATAAAAAAGAATTACTTAGACAAATAAATAAATAAAAATGAACAAGCAAGAAATAGATTTTAAGAAATGTGTGTCGATAAGCACCCCAAACGAACAAATTTCAATGGCAGGATTTTGGAAAACTCCCGAAGTTGAAGGAGAAATGAATAGTGGATATGTTATAGGCTTTTTAGATATAAATGGTAACAAGTGGATAAGTGAATGCTTAGATGCTGACCATGTTTATAGAGAATTGGAGGCTAAAGGAGTTGATGAAAAATTAATAAATTTTATACTAAATTATTGTTAAAATGAATACACAAATTATAGAAAATAATAAGTTATTAGCAGAGTTTATGGGTTGCTACCAAAATAATGAAGGATTTTGGGGTTTTGAAAATACTCCTAATCATAAAAAATGGCATACTGATAGATTTTTAGATTGTACAAAATACGACACCGATTGGAATTGGCTTATGCAAGTAGTGGAGAAGATAGAAAACTATAATGAATTTACAAATGTATTATTTGCGCCACAAGGTTGTGCTATTGATGTATATATAGAGAATGGGTTTGCTTTTTCAAATGATTGCAATACTAAAATTGAAGCAGTTTATAACGCTTGTGTTGAATTTGTACAATGGTATAATTCCTCAAAAGAAGCATAATCAAAATTATTTCACAATAAAAGCATAAAAAATGGAAAATCTTATAAAAGAATTAAAAGAAAGACTAGAGGAGTATTCTAACATAATAGATAATACACCCGATGTAATGAATTATGAAGATACGGAATCTTATGGATTTTTTTTAGGTAAAAAAGAGTTACTTGAAGAGTTAATCCCGAAGTTAGAAACAATGCAACAAAATTTAAACTAATTGCAACAAAATTGTTAGGATAGAATCCCAAAACATCATAATTTTGCACTATATTTTTTAACCAATAATAATAAAATATGAACAAGAAAATAGTTAGAGTAGAACACACAGACGGATATGGAATGTTTAGAGCCAATAGAGCTATTGATTCCGATAGATATGTTTTAGGGAAAACTTCTGAAACAGAAAATATGCTTAAATTACATGAGGAATTACCAGCACCTTTTAAGGATGCAGGAATTAATGGAGGAAAATATATAAATAGAGATGTATTTGATGATAAAATAATGAAAGGTAGATTTTGTGCTTATAAAAACCTTGAATGTTTCTACCAATGGATTATAAAGGAAGAGTTGAAATTTTTGCTAACCAATCATGATTTTAAAGTATTATTAATTGAAGTGAAGGATTATTTAGAAGGAGATTATCAAGTACTATTTAGCAAGGAGGATATTGTTCATGTAGAAGATATTACATCATTATTTTTAGATTAAAAAAATTAAATTATATATTATGCACAAATTAGTAACAAACGCAGATTATGCGATTCAAGAAACAAATGTAGGACAACTCCCACAGAATATGGGCTATTCAAATAATGGAGGGTACACAATGGACAAAAAAGAATATTATTCACTATTAGAAAATCAAAATAAGTTTGCCCAACAAACTGAAAATGGAATCATCATCCATGATATAGCAGACCCTTTTGCTACCAATATCAAGGAAATGTCTTCCATAATTGAATTTACTGAAAAAAGTATAAGTCAATTAGAGAAAATAATTGATAATATCAAAAAATATCCTTGTTTGGAACGATGTAACACTATTGTTTATTATAAAGAAACTTGTATTTCTTTAGGAGTGGATAATAATAAACAAATTTGTACCACAATGTCTATTGAGCCTACTCAATTCACTTCTGAAAAAGCAGAAGAGATTTGCCAAAAAGTTACAAATGGACATGGAGATAGTCCTATCATGGGTAGCAAGTTACAATTTAGTGAAGATTGTTTAGTATCTAAATTTAAGACTTTGGAAATATTTGTTTCAATGAAAAAAAGATATATAAAAAATGTGGTATGTGGTTAGGAGTTTGTATTATGGGCATATTATTCTTGATAGCCTTTGTATCAACAAAATTATCAAAATAATGCAACAAAAATTAAATAAATTGCAACAAAAGTTGTAACACCCAAACACCAAAAGGTAGTAATTTTGCAGTAAATTAATTATTTAAAATAAAAAGAATATGAAAAAACAATTTGTAGATTATAATGAAACTATCCAAACGCTTAGAGCAAATATTTTAAAAGATTGCTCTGAAATTATTGAAACAGATAGTATCATATCAGTAAGTAAGGAAGACGATGTGTCTATTGTAGTAGTGGGAGATTGTTATTCCCCCGAAGTAGTGAAAGAAATAGAAATGCGTAGAAACTTGATTATTATCCGTACATCCGATGACACAGAAACGGATTTAGGAGACTTAGAAACCGATGATATGGTGGCTATCTACGAATTCATTTATTCAATATTTTTTAACGATTTAAACCAATAGTATTATGACCATAGGAAGAGAAGAACGTACCTCAATAATTTCAGTAGTAAATTTTTATATAGAGGATGAAAGAACACATTGTGAGGAAGAATTATCTACTATGTTTGATGACCATGATTTTGAAGGAATGTCAGACAAAGATTTATACAACTTCTGTGTAGAGAAAGGATTTGCTCATATTTGGACGAGTTTATATTCATTAAAACATATCAAATAATATGAATAAGGAATTAGCAAGAGTGGTAGGTTACATAATGTACAACCAATTATTAGAAGAAAAAATTAATGGTAGTTTTTTCCAACAAATAGATACCGCTATCACAATCGCAGAAAGATTTATTTTCATATATCCCGAAGACCACAAATGGGAAGACGAGGATTTAGATTGGGATGAAGCTATTGAGAAATTTGTAAAAGGATGTATTAACTAAAAACTTATCAAATAATGGACAGAAGAGAATTAGCAATAAGACAAATAGAATTGCAAAAAAGAATCCAAGAATTTGCCAATATAAATATTGTAGAATGTAATGAATGTTCAGCAATCATAATGCACGATATAAACGAGGAAGAAACTGAATGTTTTGGTTGTGGAGAAAAAGTATATTTCAACGATTGCCAAGACTATTGGTATGAAGGATTAGAAGATAGTGCTGAATTTAATTCAGAAAAAATAATGGAGGAGCTAGGTTGGAAATGTACAGATTTAGATAATCAACAATACGGAAGACAACTTGATAAAAGATATTTTCAGTTTAAAGAAAAAAATAGAGAGTTGCCAGAGTATGAGGATGATGAATTTATTGAGAGTTATATAAACTTAGACAATTACACAGAAGAAGAAATAGAAGAACACATTTCCTCTTATTATAATAGCGTGGAGGAAATCATTGAAATTTATGGAGAGGATTCGGATTGGATTATAGCAGAGTGTATTTTTGAACAAGAAAGTGGTTTATATTAAAATTAAAAATTATGACAAAAAGAGAGTTTGCAATAAGCCAAATAGCCTTCCAAGAGAAAATACAAGCAATAGGAGTAAATTTAGTTAATTGTGGTGGTTGTGGGGATGTTATGTTTTGCAACACAGATGATGAAGAAATTAATTGTGTTTGTGGTTTCAGTAGTGAGCCTTGTGACTTCCCTGACTTTTGGTATGAAGGATTGCAGGATAATTATTAAGAACAATTAAAATAAAAAAAATATGAATAAAGAAATTAGAGTATATGTTTTAGATTGTCAAGATATTTCAATCGACAAAGGATTTACGGAATTAACAGAAAAAGAATGGATGGATGAATGTGAAAGACAAGGTAGAGTTTATACCTTAGAAGGATTCCAACGTGCTTTCAATGAAGAAGAAATAAATTCAAGCATTGATGTAATTAGATTTATAACAATAGAAAATTTAAAAACAAGTAAAATTCAATAGTTTATGGAAGACAAATGGAAAGAGCTGTTAAAATATATAGCTCAAAATAACGAAACTGAATCAAGATTTTTATCTCCTAATCCACAAAGTAACGTGGAAATAATAGGACTTCTTGATGAGATAGCAAGACTAAGAGGAATAACTAAAGAAGAAAATGGAAGAGAGTTTAATTCCATTTGTGATGCTTTAGAAGAAGGAGAAGTAGAAGATATAATTAAAGAATTAGTTAAATAAAAAATTATGAAAATTATAGTATTATTATTAGAAAATAGAAGAATTTTAGAAGAAATCGAAAATCAAGTATTTGATAATACCCACGAAATGATAGATGAGTTGAAAAACTTAGGTATGACAAGCGATGAAGAGGAGCATATAGGCTATTATGAAATATCGACATTTATGGACTTAGTGAATGACCGAATTATAGAGAATTTAGAAGAAACTTATTTTGGACACGTTAGAATAAATAGATAAAAGCAAATGAAAAACATTAAAGAAAAATTTGAAGCATTAAAAAACAAAATGGAATTATATGACCTATTTCAGCACGATGACGAAGTAGGACAAGCATTGTTTGACCTTGAAAAAGAAATAAGATGCCCGAAGTATGTGTATAACATTGCCTTTGGAAAGAAATTGTGTTTTGCTCTTTGGGAGGATGATTATGCTGAATGTGCAAAAATAATTAATGCAGGAGACGGAAAAATTGTAGGCTACAATAGATTTGAAGACGGAATTGAAGAGGTATTGGAAAATGCAGTTGGTGCAGAAGATTATCAATTTGTAAAAGAAGCACAATTAGAACAAATTAATTTATTATTAAAAAACAAATAAAAAAATTATGATAAAATTTATTTTAGGATTATTTGGGTATAGATTGGTTAAAACCACTACATATAAAGCCATCGGGAGAATGTTTGTGTATAGCTTTGAGGATATTGACTACAAGTATTTAGGATTAACCAATATGGAGCGAAAAATATTGTCTTATCGGGAATTTGCAGAACTCGTAAAAATTGCAAAAGATATATAAATATTTTTTTGCAACAATTTTTAAAGTTTTTGCAACAAAATTGCTAACACACCCAACACGAAAAGCAGTAATTTTGCATCATATTTTTTAACCAACAAAAACAATAATGTTATGATAGAAAGAGGAGATTTAGAAATAGGTACTAACTTGTATGCAATACAAAAATGTGTAATGCACAGCACAAGAGAAGAAGCCTTAACCATAGGGAAAGCATATCCTATTATAGGATTTGAACCTGAAAATCCTTATGCTAAAGAAGCTATTATTATTATAGATGACCAAGAAGATGAGCATTTATTTGACATTTATGATTTACACGAATTTTTCACATTAACTAAATAATATACATCCATGAAAAAAGTATTAAAAGGGTATTCTACCGAAAACGGAAATAGTTATGATGTCCACTCTATTGGAATCAACTTTACAGATGTAGATAAAGGCAGAATAACTGTCTGTCAAGAACTTATAAAACAAAATCCTTTTATCAGTAATATGAGGGTTGATATTGATGGGGATGTTAAGTTTTTTGACGATGAGGATGAAGAAACTGAATGGAGAACAAATATCATCCAATTGATAGTTTATTCTAATAGTATTTACATTTACACAGAACACAAAAATGATAGTTCAGATTACTTTGAGAGTGTGGAGTTATCTATCGAGGATGTTGTAGGTTCTACTACTTTTTTCGCTAGAAAATGTGATGCCACAGGTAAAGGTATGAATGAGGGATATTGTGTTATGGATGGGGAAAAATACTTTTCAGAAGAAAAATATTTGATAGAATATTTGAGAGAAAGTAATCCCGATTCAGCCAATGTTAGTGATAAAAAATTGCTTGAAGAGGCTTACAAAAACGAAGTGTATTACTATACAGAATGGGAAGACCCCGAAGATGCTCAATACATGGAAAATGAAAATGGAGAATTAATTGAAATAAAATAATAATATTATGAGTAAGTATTTTGAAATAGAAGGATATTGGAAAGATGATAAGTCAGAGTTATCAGGAATAGTAAAAGAATCTCATGACTATAATGAAGAAGAGGATGATGAAGTTTTTTTCTTTGGTATGGGGGAATCAGATTTGAAACGTGCAATAGAACTCGGAGAAAATACCGTGTTAGATTTTGTAATTACTTCTTATAAGGAAATAGTAAAGATAGAAATTATTTTCACTTTAAATATTCCTTTGGCT
>JBILRJ010000003.1:0-32402 GCA_044372695.1 Spirosomataceae bacterium | reverse complement strand
ACTTAAGTCCACAGAATCAAGTAACCTGCTGATTTTACGAACAGAATTTACCATGGAGCAAAAAAAAGGATTTAGTCCTCCCGACAGTCGGAGTAAAGTTCGCTACCAAGGTCCACCCATGAGCCAACTACTGCGTTATAAAGGCCAACTAAATGCACGCATTCACTATGGCTTTTTAAGTCAAAAAGATGCAGGAGAACCCGATTGGCTTGATTTTTACAGTGCCTTTATCGAGATAAAGCCCAATGGTTTCATCGAGAAAATCATTTTGGGCGATTTCCTGAATCAATGGGGACAAGGTTTGGTAGCATCGGGTGGATTTTCTTTGGGAAAGAGTTATGAGAGCATCAAGGCCACACAGCGGTTTCATCTTGGAGGAATACCCTACAGTTCAGCAGGAGAAAACGGTTTTTACCGAGGAATCCACGGCACCTTCCGAATTTCCTCCAGCCTTCGTCTTCAAGCTTATCATTCATCAAGAAAATTGGATGCAAGCATTCAAGCAGACAGTTTGGGTAATTTAGGCTACAAATCCTTGGACATCGATGGCTACCACCGCACAGAATCTGAAATAAAAAAGAAAGAAAATTTAGGCGAAGAAAGTCAAGGACTTAGTTTTCAATTTTCAGATCCCAACAATGCCATCTCCTGGCAATTGAACCATCAACAAACCCTGTATGCATATCCCAAATTGGCTTCGGAATTGTCATACAAAAAATCCGATTGGAGCGGACAAGGCTTACAAAATACGTCCATCAGCGCACAATTTCCATTCAAAAACATCCGATTCATGGGCGAATTGGCCTTGACTTGGCCTAAATCTATTGCTATCATCCAAGGGGCCGCTTTTTCACTTTCCAAAAAAATGGACTTTTCCTACCTAGCCAGAGTGTATTCCCCCAGTTATTACAGTCCTAAATCACAAGGTTTTGGAGAAAGTAATGGCAGTTCCAATGAATATGGTTTATTCATCGGGAACCAATGGCAATTAACCAAAAGAAGTAAAATATCCTCCTATGTAGACGTATTTCTATTTCCAGGAATGAACTATCAATTATCCAAAGAAAACAGCATGGGCTGGGAAATATTGAGTCGATACCAATGGGAAAGACGGAATCAATACCGATTTTTCATGCAACTAAAATGGACATCCAAAGAAAATGATGCCCCAAAACCCCGAACTGAAATCATCCGAAAACATCAAATTCAATGGAGCATTGATTTAAACAAAATCATCAACAAGCGCATCAATCTACACAGTCGATTGATGCTGAATTATGTGCAATCGAAAGTCAAGTCAGAAATAGGTATGCTCATTTTACAAGACATCAGCTACAAAATTCAAGGATGGAAATTCCAAGTTAGATTGGCTCATTTCAACACATCTGATTACGACACCCGTTTATACGCTTATGAAATGGGTATTCCATACACCTTTACCTTGCCAGCGCACTCAGGCAAAGGGATGAGGGCTGTTTTTGTGTTGGACAGTCACATCCATCCAAAGATGAACGTTTCGATTAAATTGAGTCAAACCAAGTATTTTGACCGAGAAGAAATTGGATCCAGTTATGATTTAATCCAGGGAAATTACAAAACAGATGTAACTGGGCAGGTGGTTATTTCAATTTAAAAATTATGAGTTATGAATTATGAGGTAAGAATTTAGAAAAACTAACAACTAATGTGTATTTAACAAAAAAGAATACGATACGCTGGGAAGAAGAGGAAAAATCGACATCGATTTTAACTTAACTGTTCCTGTTTGAGTATCTAAAAAATAATAAAATGGATTGTTTCTGTTATAAGCATTATATAATCCAAATTCAAATATCCCTTGCCCCCATTTATGCATTTTGGTGTGCTGAACAGAAATGTTTAAGCGATGAAAAGGTATCATCCTGAAATCATTTCTTTTCCCAGTCGAAAAAATCGTTACCATTTCATTAACTGGAATATTGGGCTTCATAAATGTGAATTCAGGAGGTCTGTAGGCTTGATTGGGTAAAGTGATCGCTTGACCACTACTATATACCCACGATGTATTGACCGACCACTTTTCATTGATTTTATAATTGACTAGCAAAGACAAATCGTGTCTTTTGTCAAATCTTGGATAAAATTCTTCGCCATTGTTGATATCTGCAAATCGCTGTTTCACCCAAGAAAGGGTATAGCCGCACCAACCCGTAAACCTGCCTGTTTTCTTTTCTAAAAACAATTCCATTCCGTAAGCATTAGATGACCCAACGGAACTAATTCCTGCCCATCCCTTTTTAAAATACGTTTCACTCAACAAATCATTGGAACTAAATCCATCTTTATAAGTGACTACGCCATTCATTGTTTTATAATATGCCTCTGCACTAAAATGAAAAACACTCCCTTCTATTTTTTTCGCGCGAAAATACCCTATACTCCACTGGTTGGCAATTTCAGGTGGTATGGCATTATTTGCAGGAATCCATAAATCCATGGGTACGCCTAATCCAGGATTTGTCAATAAATGAACATTTTGCTGCATACGCGTAAAGGAAGATTTGATGGAGGACTTTTCATTAAATTGATATGCCAATGACACTCGTGGCTCCGGTGAAAAATACGTTTTATCTCCTCCTGTATACCAACCTGCACGTAATCCAAGATTTGCATTGAATGCTGGACTAATTTGAAGGGAATTTTGTGAAAAAAACGAAAACTCATGAATAAAATTAAGCGGATAAGTAAAGTTGACCGATTGCTTTAGATTTTTATCAAAATGAAAATACCCTCCAGGATTAAAAATACGGTAATTATAAGAAATACCCAATTTTCCTTCAAAGTTGTTTTTTTGATAGTCCAAGGTAGATTTTAAGGACAAATCTCTGATAGATGTTTCAAAAGTATCGACCATATAATTCCCGGATTTTGCTTCTTTGTTCTCAAGAAACATCGTATAATCGGAAAAACTACCTTGACTACTCCAACTAAAATTGGGATTTATATACCTGTTCCAAGCCAAGGTGGCTATCTGATTTTTCCATAAAAGGGTATAATTTTTATTGTTTGTACTGTCGAGTGGAGGGGTACTAATTTTATCTCGATCGGAATATAAGAATAAGGAGAGTTTATTATTGGGATTTATTTTCCAAGAAATTTTTGCATTCAAATCGTTAAAAACAAATTGCGGAACAGGTTCTGTAGGAGAAGATCTAGCTGGAAACAGAAAATCAATGTAGGTTCTACGCCCTGCTAGTAAAACAGAAAGTTTATTGGTAATTACAGGGGCTTCTATCGTCAACCTGGAAGCTATTAAACCAATAGACCCAGAAATTTTTAGATTTTCAAAATCAGCTTCTTTAGTGCTTACATCCAACACAGAAGACAATCTACCCCCATATTGAGCAGGGAAAGCTCCTTTAATTAATTTAACATCTTGAATGATATCTGAATTAAAGGTAGAAAGAAATCCAAAAAGATGATTTGAACTATATAGTGTTACTCCGTTTAATAGCAGTAGATTTTGATCGCTTCCTCCCCCTCTCACATTAAATGAAGAACTACCTTCCGTCTCACTTTTTACTCCCGGCATGAGCAATAAAGTTTTGATCAGGTCTTTTTCTCCAGCCAATGACGGAGTATTTTGAATTTGTTTCGCCGTTAAAGTAACCGTACTCATTTCATGATTGGTCACTATTTCATTGTATTTTTTAGCTGTCACTACTACTTCTTTCAACGTTGAAAAATAAGGTCTTAAAAAAATAGCAATATTGGTATCCTTTAAAACGAATAAATCCGATTTAAAACTCCGGTAATTAACGTGTTTAATTTGTAACTGATTTTCATCATAATAGCCCATCCAATAGGGTTTAATTTTTCCAGAAATATCGCTCGAAAAACTCTTTTTGGGATTGGTAAAATGAACGAAAGCTCCTTCCACAGGTTCTCTAGTCAAACTATCGAAAACAGAAATTTGAATGAGAATTTTCTTTTGAGCATTCAAAGAAAAAACTGAGCTAAGTAGCCCAAAAAAAAGCAAATACAATACAAGTTTATTCACGAATTAGCACTGTTTTATCTGTTACCACATAACCTCCAAAAAAGCCTAATCCATTTTGAATATTGGTATATTCAGGAATTATCCCTTTAAAATCAGAAAGAATACTATAATGATTGATGTCTTCCGAGAGATCTCGTATTTGAAAAAATTTCTTCATAACATCATTGTAGGTAACTAAACCAAATGTTTGCCAATAGATTTCACCTGAATTCTCATCACGATTTGTGAAAAAAGAATCACCGTAGGTACAAATTCCGTTAACCCTATCTCTTTCTTGAATGGACCTAATCATGCCACTAAGTACAGGATTGCCGTTAATCGCTTTGAAAATAATTGCATATCCCGTACTTTCCCTATCCAAAGTAATATCTTTCCATGTAAAAAATGGGTACCAATTATAACCTTTACTATTCTTGGTAGTATGAATTAAGATGGATTCAAAATATGCAGCTTTTGTTGGCATTTGACAAACACTATAAATAGTAGGATAATTGGGGACGTTGATGACAAGTTGGTATTTCTCTGCCATTTTAATTTTAAAATTTTTCTGAGAAACACTGTATAAACTATTCCTTTTCCATCTTGTGAGTTCTACACTTTCATTTGTTGTCAAATTAATTAGTCTCACATTGGCATTATTAACCGCATTCTCGGTATCATTGTACAGCTCTCCTATGCCCGAAGATTTTGAAACTCGAACTTGAATGCTGTCTCCCATACTAATAGCCCCAATCACTACAATTTTCTTTTCCGTTTTTGGAAAATCAATTGTATCAATCAGATTCTCACGAACGCAGCTGAACAAACCCAAAAAAGATAGAACTAGCAAAATGTACCGCATAAATTATTTCTTGCCAAATAAATAAAAACCTAATCGGAATGAACCTTGAAGATCTAAACCGGTGTATGAACCATCCATAATTAATGCCGGACCAACACTTAAACCTAAATTAATTCTACTTTTATAAGTTCTTTGAAAACCCCAAACGGGCCCTATGGCGAAAAACCCCTTGTTTGAGGTATTTGGTTGAAAAAGACTATTATCCGATGAATTCAATCTTATCCAGTTATAAAAACCCAGACGAGCTGCTAAAAAATTACCAGAATTTCCATCGGTATTCTTTTTCTGATCTTTTCGTTTTTGAAGATTATAATATTTCCGATAATCTCCAAAAACCCCAGTAAAGAGTCCAGTATTAGAGCCATAACCTCGAATTTCTGCACCCACAAGCCAAGTATGATTGGTATTGATTTTTTGCTCATAAGAAATGCTTGGAAAAAATAAACTCAACGAAGTCATTGATTGATCAACAGATGGAGTTTCTTTTTGTTGTGCCTTGGCAGCAACGGAAACGAAAAAGAAGAAAAGGAGAATGATGGATTTTTTCATAATTAAGGCTAATTTGAAATGCCATGAGCCAACGCAATAAAATGTTAAAAAATAAAACGCTATAATGATACTTTCTTTCAAATTTGAAAATTCATGATCCTCACCCTTCCAAAAAACTCCTCAAAAAAATACGCATGGCTAGTTTACCTTTGATTCCAACTTGCCCCATGATGTCTTGGCGGTGTCTTTTGACCGTGGAAACAGAAATAAACAGTTGTTCGGCAATTTGCTTGTTGGTCAAGCCTTTAGCTGAAAGTTCGAGTACTTTAAGTTGTTGATTGGTAATAGAAGGCGGTAATTTAATGGACATTGTTCTAGTAGAAAGGTATTGTTCGTAGGGTTTATTTATTATTCGGTTAGGACAGCATACTTTAATTATTCAATTGAAAGAAAAACAAATCTATCTTATTCAGACCTAATTCTCAAATGAATCAAATAAAAATATTTTTAAAGCGCACAATCAATTTTGGAATTAAGCCAAATTCCTGTTCATTATTCTTGCAAAATCTGTACTTTTACATCTTAATCTTTTCTTCGTTTTGGCCAAAAAATTACCAGATGGGCAAGAGCCTTTGAAAAAAGGTGAGACTCCCCTTTCTCGACAGTTCAATCAAATCAAGGCAAAATATCCAGGTGCTATTTTGTTGTTTCGTGTTGGCGATTTCTACGAAACTTTTGGGGAGGATGCTGTTAAGGCATCTAAAATTCTGGGCATCGTTTTAACACGAAGAAACAATGGAAATGCGGATGATCATTTAGCCGGATTTCCACACCACTCCTTGGATAATTATTTACCCAAATTGGTCCGTGCTGGACAAAGAGTAGCCATTTGCGATCAACTAGAAGATCCTTCTGTTGCCAAGGGCATCGTAAAAAGAGGAGTTACCGAATTAGTTACCCCAGGCGTTTCTTTCAATGACCAAGTACTTGATCACAACAGAAATAATTATGTGGCTGCCATCTCCTTTGAGGAAAGCAAAGTCAACCAGTATGGAATTGCATTTTTGGATATTTCCACGGGTGAATTCATGTGCTCACAAGGCCCTTTGGCTTATATTCAAAAATTAATTCAAAGTTTTTTACCTGCTGAGATTCTTTATCCCAAAAAATACAGAAATCAATACCTAGAATTTTTTGGAGACCAATACCATTCCTTCTCTTTAGAAGAATGGATATTTACCTTGGATTTCACCTATCCCTTGTTAAAACAACATTTCAAAACCCAAAACCTCAAAGGATTTGGAATCGAAGAAATGCCCCAAGGGATCATTGCTGCTGGAGTAATCTTGCATTATTTAGCTGAAACTGAACACAAACAAGTCAGCCACATTTCGTCCATTCAACGCATTGAAGAAGACAAATACGTTTGGTTAGATCGGTTTACCATTCGAAATTTGGAATTAGTCCATTCGACGCAAGACGGAGGTGTCCCATTGATTTCTTTGATGGATCATACCATTACTCCCATGGGTGCACGCTTATTGCGTAAATGGATGGTTTTGCCCTTGAAGGACATTCGGACCATTTTGGAAAGACAAGAGGGTGTTGCCAGCTTATTGGAAAACAGAGATGTGTTGGATGTCTTAATAGCTCATTTAAAACCCATTGGCGATTTAGAAAGATTGATTTCCAAAGTAGCAGCTAGTAGAATTAACCCGAGAGAATTATTGCAATTGAAACGAGCATTGCAACAAATTCCTGCCATCAAGGAATTATTGATCGCGCAATCTGCCTCTGGCTTGAAAAAATGGGCTGACCAGCTCAATCCATGCCAAGTTTTGGTGGAAAAAATTGAATTGGCCTTGAGAGAAGACCCTCCTATCCTATCGCACCAAGGTGGGATCATAAAAACGGGATTCTTAGCTGATTTGGATGAATTACATTTACTTTCTTCGAATGGAAAAGACTATTTAGCCGCTCTCCAAAAACGAGAAATTGAACGCACGGGCATCAGTTCTTTAAAAGTTGCTTATAATAAAGTCTTTGGTTATTATTTAGAGGTGACTAACGCGCACAAAGATCGAGTGCCGGCGGAATGGATCCGAAAACAAACCTTGGTCAATGCAGAAAGATATATTACGGAAGAATTAAAGATTTACGAAGAAAAAATCCTGAGTGCTGAAGATAAAATCTCGACGATTGAATTTGGTATTTTTCAAGAATTGGTCAGAGAAGCATTGGAATACATTGAGCACATTCAACTCAACGCAATGGGCATTGCCACCTTGGACGTCTTGACAAGTTTTGCCATCGTAGCCAGAAAAAACGATTATACGAGACCTATTTTACATGAAGGAGATAGCCTAAACATCCTAGCTGGTCGTCATCCCGTAATCGAAAAACAATTGGCCATCGGTGAGGAATATATTCCAAATGATGTATATCTAGACAATGAAAGTCAACAAATCATGATGATTACGGGTCCCAACATGGCAGGTAAATCAGCATTATTGAGACAAACAGCGCTCATTGTTTTAATGGCCCAAATGGGTTCCTTCGTACCAGCCACATCTGCTGAAATTGGTATTGTTGACAAGGTATTTACTCGGGTGGGGGCTTCAGACAATTTATCTAAAGGGGAATCCACCTTCATGGTGGAAATGACGGAAACGGCGGCGATATTAAATAATTTATCAGACCGTTCCCTGGTTTTATTGGATGAAATTGGCAGAGGAACTTCTACCTATGATGGCGTTTCCATGGCATGGGCCATAGCTGAACACATCCACAATCATCCAAAATTCAAAGCAAAAACCTTATTTGCAACACACTATCATGAATTAAATGAATTAACAGAAGATTTCCCTAGGATTAAAAACTTCCACGTTTCGGTCAAAGAAATGGGCAATAAAATCATCTTTTTAAGAAAGTTGGTGCCGGGAGGATCTGCACATAGTTTTGGTATACATGTGGCACAAATGGCGGGCATGCCGACTTCCTTGGTATTGAGAGCGCATGAAATTCTTCAAAATTTGGAAAAGGACCATGTTTTGGAGGCCAATGTGGACAAGTTAAAAGAAATGCCAAAAGCCAATTATCAGTTGAACCTCTTTGGTGTAGAAATACCTGCGGGATTACAAGAAGTGAGTGATATTTTGGAAAAATTGGACATCAACACGCTTTCGCCGATCGAAGCACTGTTGAAATTAAACGAATTGAAGAAGAAAATCGTCTGAATCTAAATGCGCAGGGAATTTTTCCCGAAAATCACTTAAGTCCAAATGTGAAATAGTTTGGGTGGAAATACAGGAAACATGACCCAATTCCAAAAGCGCTTCACCTTTGAAGGAAAATAGAGCTGAATCTCCTTGGTAAGTCAAGTCATTGCCATCGGTACCTGTCCGATTCACTCCAGCCACAAAAGCCAAATTCTCGATGGCTCTGGCTTTCAACAAGGTTGTCCAAGCATGGGCACGTGGAGCGGGCCAATTAGCAGAATAAATCGCCAAATCGTATTGCAAATGATTATTTCGAGACCAAACAGGGAATCGTAAATCATAACAAATAAAAAGTGCGATGTTCCAACCTAAATAGGAAATCAAACCAGGCTTATTTCCTGCAGTATAAAATTCGTTTTCTCCACCCATCCGAAACAGGTGTTTTTTGTCGTAATAAGTGAAGTTTCCATCTGGAAAAACCGCTAACATCCGATTAAAAAACGATTGATTTTCTTTGATTTTTACTGACCCGATCATTAGAACATTCAAGCGAGTTGCCATTAGTTTCATCCAAGCCAAAGTAGGGCCTTGTAGAATTTCAGCACCATTGGAATTCATGCTAAAACCGGTTGTAAACATTTCAGGCAAAATAACTAGATCCGTTTGACCTATGAGTGCTTGTAAATTCTCTTCCAAAAAAGCACAATTGGCTCCAGGTTCTTCCCAAAGTAAATCACTTTGCACCAAAGTAACCCGCAAATTTGACTTGGGGCTCATCATATTGATTATTGAGCAATGAATGAGTAGTAAATTTTCAACTTCGTCTTCATGGACCTCAAAGGAATGAATTTGGCATTTTCACTGACAATCGCAGAACCCGTTTCACTGATGTTGGTAATCTGTGGCGTGATCAACATCCCGTTGTTGGCAATTCTGCCAGATAAGATATTTTGTAAAGCTGATGTAACATTGAAGGTGAAATTCTTTGCATTGATGTCAAAAGATGCAGATTGAGCACCTCCAGCACCTTCGGAATTGTAATACAACAAACCGTAGGAATTGCGTAGAGTACGATTGGTCGCATTGGTTTGAATCAAAGAAAGTTGACCAAGCGTCTGACTGTAATTGATGTTTTCCAAAGGTTCCAAGATCAATTCTGCTTTGTTGATGGCGATGTTTTTATTCCCTTTCAGCTTATTCAAATAAGGAAATTCAATTTTGGTCGCAATACCCGTACCCGACTGAACGAATGTGGTGAAATTGGTGGCAGATGCAGGAATGATGTCGCCAACTTTTTTTAGGTTCGCTAAGGTTCCCGAACGAGTAAATTCTATGCGGTTGAATCGTGCTTGAAGCTCAGGGGAAAAACTGTTAGATAAACTAAAGTAATAATATGCAACAGATTTAACATTGTCTCCCTCGTTGTGGTAGTACAAACTAATTCTTGAATAGGCTGCAGAAAAACCTAAAAAAGCGGCATCATCTTCGGAACTAGACTTGAAATAAAGGCCGTAAAAATATTTTCTAAATGCTGGTCCTCCTCCTGAAATGGCTTTATCGGTATATTTTGACAACAACTCCTTTCCCAATTCTGGGCTCAATTTAAAGGAAAGCGTATCATATTGAAGTGAATCACCATTGGCTGATCTTGCTCTGATAGGCTTGGGTACGAACCTGTGCGTAGCAATAGCAATGGGATCAAATTTGACGGTGGAATTGTTAAAATAAATTTTATTTAAACTAAGGCTATCTTGCAATCTATGCACAGAAATGGTCTGAGGTTTGGTTATATCGCCTTGAAACGTACTATAAACTAATTCTAAGCGAATGGAATCAAACACGGAAGTAGTCTTGGCAAAAAGCGTATCTGCATTTGATATTTGGGTGAAAAAACTGGATTGAACCCTACCAAAATCAGGATGAGAAATTGAACCTATTGTAAAGTTACCTGTCTTATTGGTGTAAATCGAATCAATTTGCACAGTAGACGATTTAATACTAAGCGTGTCTGTGTAATTCAAGCCCACCTCTACGGAAAACAAATCAGACCCAATTTCCTTGGTAGTGTCACAAGAAGATAGAAACAGGGAAAAAATCCCCACCCATTTAATTACCTGCCATTTCGATGTAAGCTTTTTCAAAGAAATCGAGGTCATTTTCGGCAACATTTTGGAAAGTTTTATTCTGGAATTCATCAATTATGGATTGGATACGGGTATTTTCTGCGTTTTGTAAGGATACTATTTTATCTGCATATTGTGCTCCTATTTTGATAAAAGCAAAATAATCAGCAGAATCTAAACTACTTAAATGAGCATCTTCAATTTCACCGATTTTCACTTTTTCTACTAACTCGCTTTTATCAAACGTAAAATCAAATTCAGAATTGTGTGGTGAGAAAATGGTTTTTGAATCTTTGTAAATCGGATGGTTTCGGTAATAGGTAGAAATGTACAAAGGCACCAAACTAGCCATCCAATCGTTGCAATGAATGATGTCGGGCGACCAACCTAGTTTAATGACCGTTTCCAAAGCCCCTTTACAGAAAAATATTGCACGATCATGATTATCAGGATAAAATGCACCCTCTTTATCATTCAATATGTATTTCCTTTGAAAATAATCTTCGTTATCAATGAAATAAACTTGCAATTTCGCTGCAGGAATACTCGCTACTTTGATAGTTAAAGGTTTCTCTTCTTCACCCATCGGAATGGTAATTCCAGAAAGGCGAACGACTTCGTGCAAACGATTTTTTCGCTCATTGATGGACCCAAAACGAGGCACCAATATACGAATTTCCATTCCACGCTCTTGCATGGCAGTTGGCAGGTTACGAACAAAGTCTGCTATTTTGGATGTGTTAAGAAAGGGATCAACCTCACTTGAAACGTAAAGAATACGTAATTTGGACATTCTTGAATTATTTAGGGGAAATATTATCCCAAAAAAACTTTGCAAAAATATAAAAAAATTATGGTATTTCAGCAATATATATCCCACAATACTCTTTATTTTGCTAATTCATTCGTTCATTAACCGATTCAGATGATAAAATCCATTTTGAAATACTTGATATCTACCGCCTTAGCCATTGCCTTATTGTATTGGGCATTTTCTAAGAGCGATTTACAATGGGAAGATATCTATCTGACGTTTCAAAAAGCCAATTACAATTGGGTTGTTATTTCCATCTTGGTCTCTTTATTATCCCACCTTCTGCGTTCCATGCGATGGGAGCAGTTATTGGGAGCCATTGACTACCATCCAAAAACTGTCCGCACATTTTCTGCTGTCATGATTGGTTATTTTGCCAATTTCATTGTCCCTCGAATGGGAGAAGTTTCTCGCTGCGGTTCCTTACAGAAAACCGCGGACATCCCTTTTGAAAAATCATTTGGAACGGTCATCACTGAACGTATTGTTGACTTATTAGGCTTGGTTTGCATTGTCGGATTAAATTTTCTAATTGAGTGGGAACCGCTTCAAAAATTTCTCTTTCCAAATTGGAAAATGCCTTCTAATTTGCTAATTGCAGTGCTTATTTTGGTAGCAGGAATAATTCTATTTCTGATTTACCAAAAAAAAGCCTTCATTTTAAGCTTCTGGCAAAAATTTACGGAAAGCAATCGACTAGGAAAGATCTTGGGTGGATGGGTAACAGGAATATACAGCATTCGTTTTGTGGAAAACCCCTTCAAATTCATCTTATTTACCATCCTCATTTGGTTAGCGTATTTTATCAATACCTACACCTTATTATTGGCCTTTCCCGAAACTCAAAATTTAGGTTTTGCAGCTGGATTAACCGTATTGGTTATGGGAACCTTTGGCATGGCAACGCCTACCCAAGGGGGAATTGGAGCCTATCATACCTTGGTTGCATCGGCATTGCTTTTTTATCAAATCCCACTAAAAGAAGGTGCTGCATTGGCCACTTTTTTCCATGGAACTCAAATGCTCAGCATTTTGTTTTTTGGTGGTATTAGTTTTATATTGACCTTATTTCTTCCCAAAATCAATGCACAAAAGACAACACAGCGAGCATAAAATCGTTTCCTTAAGGGCAGGATTAGAGATCCGAAATGCATGGAAAAGCAAGCAAGAAAAGGTGGTATTTACCAATGGCTGCTTTGATATTTTGCATTTGGGACACATCGATTATCTGGAAAAATCGAGTGAAAAAGGAGATCATCTAATCGTTGCCATCAACACAGACCGGTCCGTTAGTGCATTGAAAGGCCCAACACGTCCCATCAACAAGGAATATGCCAGGGCTCGGTTGATAGCAGCTTTGGAATTCGTATCGATGGTCATTATATTTGACGATGATACGCCATTGGAATTAATCCAAGCCTTATTGCCCGATGTACTGGTCAAAGGAAGTGATTACACCATGGATACCATTGTTGGAGCAAAAGAAGTTTTGGCCAATGGAGGAGAAGTAGAAACCATTGAATTAGTACCAAATTTTTCAACAACAAGCATAATCGAAAAACTAAAAAACTAGAAACATCATGAGCGGAATTTATTTATTGACAATTTTATTTGGAGTGATTGGAATGGCCATTTCTTGGCGATTAAAGTCCAAATTCAAAACCTATTCAGAAATACCTTTGGCCAGCAATCTTTCAGGAAAAGAAATTGCCGACAAAATGTTGCGTGACCATGGCATTTACGATGTTAATGTCATTTCTGTGGAAGGTCAATTAACAGATCATTATAATCCGACAGACCGGACAGTCAATTTAAGCGCGGATGTATTCCATGGCAGAAATGCAGCCTCAGCAGCGGTAGCTGCGCACGAATGTGGGCACGCGGTTCAGCATGCAAGAGCTTATGCGTTTTTGCAATTGAGAAGTTCCATGGTACCCATGTTAAGTCTTGCCAATGGATTCATGCCCATCATGCTGATGGTCGGAATGATGATCTTGTATTCCACTGGGAATGCTTTGGTACTAACTATCGGAGTTGCATTATTTGCTGCAGCTACTTTATTTAGCTTTATAACGTTACCAGTTGAGTTTGATGCATCCAATCGAGCACTGGCTTGGATCAAAGAAAACGGCATCGTTACAAGTAAAGAATATGAAATGTCTAAAGATGCACTTTGGTGGGCAGCCATGACCTATGTGGTGGCCGCTTTAGGCATGCTTGCCCAACTTTTATACTATTTAAATTTATTAAACGGTAGAAGAAGCAATGATTAATAAAAACATGTTTTAGAATTGATTTAATTTGATTATTTTTAAAGAACTCATGTCTAACACATGAGTTCTTTTTCGTTCTAGTCATGAGATATTGTATCATTTTATTATTATTTATTTTTAGTATATCATTTCATTGTTCGGGCCAATTAAAGTTTTTTTGGTTTGATGAAAACAGAAAACTTCACAATGAAATTAATCTCAGTACAGGAGAATACTCAGAGGAAGTCACTCCCCGAAAATACCTTGTCCAAGGAAAAATACAATTCGATCCAACCATTCGAAATATCTTACCAGTCCAAACCTTTGGCACTTATGGATTTTACAGAAAAGGAGTTTTTTATTTAGCCATCAATGGTACGGGGCAAATTTACCAATGGGATAAAAAAAATCTTGAATTAAAAAGAGTTGACAAAACTTCCTATGCTGGCTATAATTTTGGATCTGTCAAATTCATTAGAAAAGACACCTTATACAGCATTGGGGGATATGGATTTTGGCATCAAAATGGGGTTTCTACCTATTATGATTTTGTCAGTAATGAATGGGAAGAATATAAAATAAATAATGTCGGACCACAAGAAATCATGAATAATTCATCAGGATATGATCAAAAATCGGATGGTATTTGGGTCATTGAGATGAAAAATAATTTCAATTTTGATTTATCAGAAGATGTCCCAGTATACTATTACAGCTTTGCAAAAAAATCATGGTCTAAAAAAGGAAATTTAAATCAAAAAGCTTTAAATGACTTGGGAATCGATCCAAAAAGAGTATTCTGTTTTGGGCACTTATTTTTATTTAATTATGGATCCAATTCTGTGGTGGTTGATCCACAAAAAAACCAACTTTATCAACTTACTGGCGAACTAAAAAACGATATCATCTTGCGATCTCAGATGTATCAAACTGCTGACACAATTGTCATCTATGAACCATTGGATTTCAAAAAAGAAAACAACATCATTTATAAAAAAATACCCCTTCGCAAATTCATTCAATCCGGCTCTCCATTAAATACAAGCTTTTACTATTCAGGTCCCAATTGGACGAATTTTACAGCTTTAGAGGCTATTTTACTATCTATCATTCTTTTGCTAATTATTTTATTAACGAGTCTGTATTTTAAGAAAGAGAAAAAAGCATTCATCACTCGAGAATTCAATGAAATTGAAATAGCTGTCTTACATGCTTTTGCAGAAAACCCTAAACAAATATTAACAACCCAAGAATTGAACGAATTGATTGGTTGTGACAAGAAAACACTCGAAAGTCAGAAACAAATCAGGTTCCGTTTCATCGTCGATATTAACACCCTATTCAAAGCTAAATACAACATTGATGAAGCCATAAATAGACGAACCTCCGAAATCGACAAACGTTTTGTTTTATATTCCATGAGCGAAGTGGCGATCGATATTATAAAAAAGGGAATTTAGAAATAGTTATAAGTTATTAGTTATTAGAAAAAGTCCTAATAACTAATAACTAATAACTTATAACTAAAATAAATCGTACCTTTGTCAGTCGAGTCGTTTTGGCCGATTACATTTAATGCTATTGCATGTCATTTGAAAATTTAAAATTAATAGACCCTATTCTTAAGGCTCTAGAATCAGAAGGTTACACAACACCCACTCCCATTCAAGCAAAATCAATTCCGATTGTATTAGATAGAAGAGATTTATTAGGTTGTGCACAAACAGGAACCGGAAAAACAGCTGCATTTGCTATTCCGATTATACAGTTACTTTGTCAGAATA
This sequence comes from Spirosomataceae bacterium, assembly GCA_044372695.1. Classification (GTDB taxonomy): domain Bacteria; phylum Bacteroidota; class Bacteroidia; order Cytophagales; family Spirosomataceae; genus Aquirufa. Next base: position 16,842 of record JBILRJ010000003.1, on the reverse strand, counting down.
AAAATAATATTCCAGGAAAGAGAGTCATTAGAGCGCTCATCTTAACCCCAACCAGAGAGCTTGCGATTCAAATTGCGGAAAGCTTTGAAAATTACGGCAAGTTTACCCCTCTTAAATACAAAGTCATTTTTGGTGGTGTGAGTCAATTCAGCCAGGTGGAAGCATTGCGCCATGGAGTGGATGTTTTGATCGCTACTCCAGGTAGATTATTGGATTTAATGGGTCAAAAAATCATTAGTCTAAAGCACATTGAATATTTCGTGTTGGATGAAGCAGATCGAATGTTGGACATGGGCTTTGTACACGATGTCAAAAAAGTCATCGTGAATCTTCCCACCGTAAGACAATCCCTATTTTTCTCTGCGACCATGCCACCGGCAATCGTAGAATTGTCTAACACCATTTTAAGAAATCCACTAAAAGTGGAGGTTACTCCGGTTTCAAGTACCGCCAATACCATCAAACAAGTCGTGTATTTTGTCGACAAAGACAACAAAAAAGCCTTGTTACTTGATATTTTAAAGGATACAAACATTGAAAGAGCGCTGGTTTTTACCAGGACCAAACACGGTGCAGACAAAGTTGTAAAAGATTTAATCAAGGCCGGCATTAGTTCCTTGGCCATTCACGGAAATAAATCACAAAACGCTCGTCAAACAGCATTGAGCAACTTCAAAAATAAAGTCACCCGAATATTGGTTGCAACAGACATTGCTGCACGTGGGATCGACATTGATGAATTAAGTCATGTCATTAATTACGAATTACCCAATATTCCTGAATCTTACGTTCACCGAATTGGCCGAACGGGTCGTGCAGGTGCAAGTGGCATTGCCATTGCATTTTGTGATGCAGAGGAAAAAGAATATTTGAGAGACATTCAAAAATTGATTGGTAAATTGGTACCAGTGATCGATAACCATCCATATCCATTGATGAATCATACCGTGGTAAAGAAAGCCGCCAAACCACAAAGACCACCGAGAAATCAAGAAGGAACGGGCAGCAGAGAAGCTAATCCAAGAAGTTCAGCACCCAAAACAGGAGCTTCAAATCCAAACAAAAAATACAGCTGGAAGAAGAATAGCTACGAAAGGTAGTATTTAGGTATTAGTGTTTAGTTATTAGGTATTAGTGTTTAGTTTGTGGGAACGTACAGATCTCTATAATTGTTAACAATAACTAATAATGCGAATTAAGGGTTGAAGTTATCATTAGGGTCGGTTATAAACCTATGTTTAAAATCGAATTTGAATTTACTTTTATTCCCTCCGCCTTCGACTCCCTTGACTAGCTTGGTTGTGTTCACTTTTCAATTCCACGGATATCATCCGCGGTTATGCATATTGAACCCCTTCGGGGTTTTTGTAAAAACTATATCCTCTATATATGTAGCCTGGAAGGCTACAATGTGCATAACCTCGGATACAATCCGTGGAGAGAAAGAAAGATGATTGAAATAATAAGACAAAAGTCTAGATTATTTCCTAGCCTCAAAAATTTTGAACCTGATCCACTTAATCTTAAGTACTAATTCGCGTGTGTTAATGCTTAAAAACGATGAATATCAGACACTTACCCTAAATTTAACACTGTTTTCCTACCTCATTTTGTTGTTGTTTCTAACAAAGTATAATCTAATATTTTATTATTTCAACCCTTAATTCGCATTAATAGGTAATAGGTAATAGGTAAAAGTTTTTTTTCTCTCTTCTCTCTTCCAGTTTTCTCTCTTCTCTCTTCCAGTTTTCTCTCTTTTAGTTTTCTATCTTAATGCTATTTCCTACCCATGAAATGGAAATTATCAACTAATTGATAATCTTATACAATTATCAGTCAATTGTAATTACAAAAAGAGGATAGATACTATTTTGCATTGCCTTTTCGATTTCTGTATTCGAATTGCAAACAAGTGGTTTATTTATTGTGAAAGGTGGTTACTTTTTGTTTCCACCTTTTTTATTTAGGATGATAAAAAATAGAAATTTAGCTCCTTTTTACCTTTCAACTCTTAATAATTTCATTATATAAATTTATTATATCATTTATTTAATAAAAATTGGTACTTCAATGGTACTTTTTTGGTACTTGGTAGGCTATCTTTTATCGAAAAAGATGTGAAACTTTACATCGTCAGTTGCAACGATAGGTAAAACCTGAATCCTTTAAAATTGGGTATTTTATTCTAAAACCATAACTAAGATGAAAAAGTTGAAAATTACACTAGGATTTTTATTTGTATTACAAATGTTTGCTTTTGGTTCTTTTGCCTCTAATAAATCTGAAAAATTAGAAAGTAAAAAATTAAACAACACAGCAGGTGATTGTTGTTTGTATTGGGGAGGGACCAAAACCTTCGCGGTTCATGTTTGTGGCTATGGGGACCAGAATTGCGTTATTGCTGCAATTGCACATGATTTTTTTGTAAAAGGAAAAATAATGGTTTTATCAAGAAGAAGAAGATAAATAAATTTCAACTCAAATAAAAGAGGGGGCTTTGGCCCCCTTTTTAGCTTTTAATTATTCTCATGAAAAAAAACCTATTCCTGTTTTGCTTTCTCTGCAGTTTTAACCTGATTTTTGCCCAAAAAATCTCAAAAATTACTTATTTATATCAAGATGATATGGGATTTCAATGCCCAAGCTATTTATTCGTTAGTCCAACAGATGCTAGTTTTCGAATCAATGATCCACGACCTAATGGATTGTTCCAGCCTGAAATAGGAGCAAGTGCATTTACTGGAAATACCTCATCAGAGTCAACTAATCAAGCTTATTATGTTGATAACGACTCCATTTCTACTTTTTTTTATTCAATGCCCAATAAATCCATTAGCCGTTTTCCTTTCGATGACGGGAAAGAATTGTTATATGAACAAGTCGAAAAACAAGCATCGACCTGGCAATTAATCAACGAAAGCAAGCAAATTCAAAATTATAATTGTAGAAAGGCACAAATCAAAAAAAATGGTAGAACATTCACTGTTTGGTATACTTTACAAATTCCAATTTCAATGGGACCTCTTAAATTAAATGGTTTACCTGGTTTAATTCTTGAAGTAGAAGAATCTGAAAAGTACTGCAAAATTGTTTTTCAATCCATGGACTTAGATTCAAAAGATCAAAGTCATTTTTCCATAAAAAAATACGTAGAAAATAAAAAAATCCAGAGCTATGAAGCTTATGAAAAAATGATGCTAAAACGTATCGTAGGAAAAAAAGTAAATATGGTCAACGAACTTTCAAAATTTAAAGCTGATCAGGGGCTTGATTCTTCTGGTGAAATAAAAATCACGATGTCTAATAATGAATTTTATAGCGCGATTTTAGACCTTCCAAAAAACGTTGCTGCTGTTTTAGATTCTATCAAACTTTAACTGATTTGAAAGTAGTTTATCTGATTTATTTTCTGTTTTTATTGCATTTCAGCCTTTTTGCTCAACAGTTAAAAGGCAAAATTCTTACGAAAAAAGGTGAAGCGATTTCCAATGCGACAATCTTGGTGAAAGAACAAAAAGCGAGCTCCGATTTTAGTGAATTTATTATCGGAAATGAAAAGGGAGAATTTTCATTCGAATTGAAGCAAAATTATCCCAAAATTGTTTTTTTGGAATTTACTGCGTTCAATTATTCCATTATAGTGGACAGCATAATTGCCCCTGAAAAAAACAAAGTGTATGAGTTTCGGATCCAATTAGAAGAGAAATCACAAGTATTAAATGAAATAATTGTGACGGAATACAAACGGTTTGAACAACATGGTGATACAACTTCCTATTCTGTAAAAGCCTTTCGGGATGGGACGGAAAGAAATGTAGAAGACGTATTAAAAAAAATACCAGGTATAGAGGTTAACGATGATGATGGTAGTTTGAGGTATTTAGGTAAACGTGTTGAAGCTGTTCAATTAGATGGGGATGATTTGTTTGGTTTTCGATATTCCTCAGCCACCAAGAATATTTCTGCGGATATGATCGAAAAAATTGATGCGATTGATAATTTCTATTCCAATCCATTATTAAAAGGTTTCGCGGATTCCAAGACAACGGCACTCAATCTGAAACTAAAAAAAGGAAAGTTAGACTTGTCGAAAAATGAATTCATTGGAATAGGAGGGGGAGATCAATTGGCCTTGGATTTAGCATTCGATTTGATTGCAGTATCTTCTAAATCCAAATCCTATGCCACTTTTTCTTATAATAATGTAGGGATGAATTCATCACCATTCAATTTCTTTGGTTCGAATGCCAATCAGTCCAATGTTGGAATGATAGATGATTTTAATGCCGCAGCCCCCAAATTAATCAGTCATAAATCTCAAAATTCGAATTTGTCGGAAAGAAGAAGTACTATCAATGATCAAAAAAACATCAATTTAAATAGCATTTACAAATTCAATGATCAATGGAGTTTAAGAGCTAATGTGTTTGTTTTAAAGGATCGACTGTGGAATGAAGAATTTTCCATTCAACAAATTTCTGTGAATCAACAATCTTTTGAATATAAGGATAAAACAGTAAGTATTCAGAGTCCTTTGAATCAACAATTTGAACTTAAATTACTGTATAATTTGGGCATTAAGCGACATTTTGAATGGTCCAGTAGTTTCGGAGATACAGAAATTTTGAATGATATTGATTTTTCAAAAAATAGGCAATTATCCGAAAAGACCAGTCTTCTTAGTCGCGATTTTATTTTGACAAATAAATTTGACCTGAGTCAAAGGTTTCGACAACATTTATTTCAACTCATTGGGCATTGGTCAAGCAATTCTGCCCCTCAAGCATTCAGTCCATTACAGAATTTTTCTTTTTCAAATGCCCCAAACGCCTTTGCTAATTATCAATCGAGTCATTTCTACAAAAGAAATAGTTTTTATAAGTTGAATTGGCTAAGAAAATTTTCAAAATTTCGAACGAATTTTCAAATCGGATTTTTATCTAATCAATTAAACTATCGATCTTTTTTGTTAGAAAATGAGCAGTTAGTCAATGATTTTGTCAATGACAATCAGTATAAAAAATCCCTTTTTTCTCAATCAGCCATTTTGAATTACGATCACAAAAAATGGAAATTATCCATCGATTTGACGGCCAATCATTTGAAGCAAAATTTTGAAGAAAATTTCCTGAATGAATACTTAAGTAAAGAGTCCAACTATTTGAACATTAATTTGGATGTATTTAACGAATTTACAAGTGACACGAAAATGATGTTGAATTGGAAGATGGATCAAACACCTGTTTCTGAAAATTATTTGTTCATCAATCAAGTGGTTAATCAAAATAGAGGTACGGTACAAAATCGTGTTTTCTTAGATTTGGTAGTAAATAATCAATTGTCTGTGGGACTAAGAAAGGATAATTTGACGAATGGTATCAATCAGAATTTGATGTTTAGTTTTATGAATTCGAAAAATGCCATCATTTCCAATTTGTCGATAAATGAAAATTATACTAAAGTGCTTTATTTCCGATCTCCTCAAAATATTCAATTTTGGAATGCTAATTATAGTTTAGATAAATACATTTATGCTTTAAAGTGGAATGTTAATCATAGTTCTAATCTAGGTTTTGGTAATGGTTTTAATGAAATTAATGCCTCTGCTTTACGGGAGAATAAACAATTTTCTTATGTGGGTTCGTTGGCAATTCGTACCATGCGGAAGCATATTTTTGACGTTGAAAATAAATTCACATACCAATATTTTGATTACCAAGCACCTGATAATACCAATATAAACTCCTCATTAAATAATTCATTTAAATTGATTTTGCATCCAATTAAAGATTATTCAGCCTGGCTAATTTGGGATTTTTATCAACCTGATTTGTCGAATGCTCAAACTTTTTCTTTTCTTGATTGTAAGATTGAGCGAAAAATTAAATGGAAACAAACCATTAAAATGGCTCTTTTAGCTAAGAATATCTTGAATCAAACTTATTTTACGCAATTGTCTAATAATAGCTATTCTGCCAATGTTTATCAAAGTAGCTTATTGCCAGGATACTGGATGCTCACGGCCAATTTAACCTTTTAAATACCTTATTGCCGTTTTCTTTTTTTCTCTCTTCACTTCTTCTCTCTTCCCTTCCCCGCTGCCTTCGAGGGCCTCAGGCACCGGCTGGTAGAGTGATTTTTATTATATTATTCTCTCTTCACTTCTTCTCTCTTCACTTCTTCTCTCCTTTCCGTTTTCTCTCTTCCCTTCTTCTCTCTTTCTAAAACATTTAGTTTCTCACATCCAATCCCCAATTCAATTTATTTCTCAATGTTTTGAGGAAATCATCTCCTGGTATCTTAACCAATTTAGCAGAGAATGCTTCTTTTTGAACTTCAATAGCGTATTGGCTATCAACCACTTTGGATCGTGAGTCTAGGGAAATTAGGAAGTTTTGACTTCGGCTACTGACTTCAAAACGTAATTTGGATTCATTGGAAACGACCAAGGGTCTTACATTTAAATTATGTGGACTCATGGGAGCAATGATGAAATTTTCGGAAGTGGGCATGACCAATGGGCCGCCTACCGACAAAGAGTAGCCCGTTGAGCCTGTAGCGGTGGATACGATTAATCCATCTGCCCAATAGGTATTTAAATAATTTCCATCCACAAATGCTTTGATGACAATCATGGAGGATGTGTCTGTTTTCATAATACCCACCTCATTTAAGCCAAATGCCTGATTGGGGAAAAGATCGATTTCAGATTTAACATTCACCAAAGATCGGTCTTCGATGCGGTAATTTCCTTGAATGCAAAGATCAAGTGCATCAGAAACATCTGGTGGTGACAAGGTGGCCAAAAAGCCTAATCGGCCAGTGTTAATTCCAAGGATCGGGGTTTGTTTGGCGCCAGTATGCGTTAAGGTTTCTAGAAGTGTGCCATCTCCACCAATGCTCCAAATCATGTCTACATTTTCGGGCCCTTCTAATTCTTTGTAAGAATGAAATTCATTTACATTAAAAGCATGATCCAATAAATGCTGCTTAAAACTTTCAGATAGCGTAATTTGGCAATTTTTCAAGGTGATATCTTTCCATAGCTTTTCCATCAAAGGAAGAGTCTCAGAGGTAAATTTTTTTCCGTGAATAGCTAATTTCAGGCTCAAAATTATGGATTTAGATATTTCATTAATAAATCAAATCTTGCAGATTCTCCTTCTTGTTTTTGCAGGCCAAATCGAAATGCTTTTTCTACCATAAATCCATGGCGCTCAAGACTCTGAATCAATGCTGCAAATTGATTGGATTCAACTTGAATAACTAATTCAGGATATTGATCACCCTTTTCTTTCAAATAACTTCGAACGATTAATCCTTTTTCCTCCTCGATGATTCGTGCAATTTGGGAAAATTTATCTCTTTGGGCATGAAAAGGTAGGCGAATGACTCCTCCGTTTTCCGAATTAAAACCTGTTTGGAAGAGTTCTTGATGTAGGGTTCCGAGATCCAAATAGCCTAACCATTTTTGGTCCTCATCAACAACGGCCAATATGTCATAATTACTTCGATCGAAAATGGGTATGCTTGCCAATAAATCCTCTTCAGATTCCATTTTCCAATCGGAAAATTCATTTGACAAATCCTTCAGCTGCATTTCTGGGGTCTGGCATTTCCACAAGACTTCTAATTCAATATTTCCTAAGAACTGTTTGTCTTTGATAACAGCCAAGGCTTTCTTGTTGGATTTTTTCAGTGTATTTAGGGCTTTTTGGACGGAATCTTGCGGACTCAGATGTGGAGAATCAAACGATAAGTAAGATAAAATCATCATGCTTCTGCAGGGTTATTGATTAGCCATTTGTCTAAAATTGCATTGAATTCTTCTGGTCTTTCCATCATCGGAGCATGACAACATTGATCAATGAAATGAAGTTCAGATCCTTTGATCAATTGGTTGAATTCATGACCTACGTGAGGAGGAGTAATGGTGTCATTTAATCCCCAAATTAATAAAGTAGGACATGCAATGTGAACAATTTCTTTGGCCATATTGTTCCTTTGAGCTGATTTAGCGATGGCAATAATGCGTAAAACTTTCGGAATGCTGTTTGTTATTTCAAAAACCTCTTCCACAAGTTCTTTACTAGCCGTTTTGGGGTCAAAGAAGGTGTATTCAACGCGCTCTTTGATGTACTCGTAATTCCCTCTTTTGGGGTAGGAGCCCCCCATCGAGTTTTCAAAAAGTCCGGACGAACCTGTTAATATGAGTCTATTTACTTTTTCTGGATATTTTAACGTGTAAATTAAAGCTACATGGCCACCCAAGGAATTTCCAATTAAACTGAAATTTTCTAGTTGAATATGGGAAATGAAACCTTCGATAAAAACGGTTAATCCTTCGCATCCTGCTTCTTTGATGGGCATTTCGTGAATGGGCATTAAAGGGATGATTACTCGGTATTTTTTTTTGAAGTGTTCAATAACGCCTTCCCAGTTGCTTAAGGTGCCAAATAGTCCGTGAAGTAATAACAAGATTTCTCCACGACCTTCGTCGATGTATTGGTATTCTTTTTCAACCTTAATATCGTAATTCATTCGAAGGAATTCATTTAATCTGCAAAATAATAAAAAAGCGTTTAAAGATTGGCATGAAAGTGGTTATAATGCAAAATTTAAACAAACTTAGGACTATAATGTTTAAAAATTTCAGTTAATTGAATATTATTGCACAATTCATAGAAAAGAAAGATGGAAGAAATGAAAAAACCTGTGCTAGTGATAGGAGCGGGAATGGCAGGATTGCAAGCTGCCTTTCAATTGCAACAACAATCTATCCCTTATGTATTGATTGAAAAGAAGGATCGAGTGGGTGGTCGAATCCAAAGTGATGTCGTAAATGGATTTATTCTTGATCAGGGTTTTCAGGTGTTGCAAACATCTTACCCCGTTGTTCAACGGAATTTAGATTTAAGTAAATTGGATTTAAGTTATTTTTCATCAGGTGCAAATTTGTATCAGAATGGACAATTTTACCCTTTTATTAATCCTTTGAAAAATCCTTTTGAATTGTTTAAATCTTATTTTGCTGGAATTTTTACCATGGGCGACCTTTTGAAATTGGCTTGGCTTTGGTTAAAAATACAAGGTGATATTTCGCCCTTGTCTAACAACAAAAAGACAGTAGAACAATATTTGATTGAGATAAATTTCTCTCAAGGTTTTTACGAAAAATTCATTTTTCCTTTTTTTGCGGGCGTTTTTTTGGATGCCAATTTTGGCCAACCCGCTTCTTTGTTTGATTATTTTTTAAAACAATTTTTAGATGGGGATGCCGCTTTGCCTGCTCAAGGAATCGGTCAAGTGGCCAAACAGCTGGCCGAACGATTGAATTCAAATTCTTTGATGTTAGGGAAGGAGATCGTTCAAATCAATGCGCAGGATGTATTGCTTGACTCGGGTGAACGCTTAGAGTTCTCTAAGTTGATTTTGGCATGCGATGCAAAAAGTGCCAGTAAATTATTGGATGTACCTTTTGTTGAAACGAGTTTTTTGGGGGCCAAAACTTTTTATTTTTCTGCTGATGAATTTCCAGACGATTTACCTTTGTTGAATTTAATTCCAAAAAATGCAAGTTCTATTTTGCATTTTTGTTGCCTTTCCAATGTTTGCGCCAATTATGCTCCTTTCAATAAAAAATTAATTAGTGTAACTAGTTTAAAACATGGGGCCACAGATGAAGAAATTTCCGCTGAATTGATTCGATTCACAGGCAAATTGAAAGGCTTGACTTTTTTAAAATCGTACTTCATTCCGCATTCACTGCCTAAGGTAGGCTTTTTTGAGCCGCTCAAATTAGCCGCTCAAAAACGAGGATTTAAGTTAGTTGGTGATTACCTCGGTTATCCATCTTTGCAATCTGCATTGGAAGGTGTGGATTTGAATTAAATAATGCCAATGCATCAATTATTATTTTGATTCTTTATTCGCTGAAAACTAATAATTGGTATTCTTCCTGATTGGCACATTTAAGTTTTTCGTTTAAATGAGTTTGATCGAAAGTGATATTTCAGCAGTAAGAAGTTCAAGAAAAAAATCAGTTGATTTATCAAGAATATCAGATTTCTATTAGCAGATTAGATTTTCTTTTTTTATGGGGTAATGGGTCCCCTTACCCCCTGCAATTTACCATTTTAATAGTTCAGTAGTTTGATAAAATTATTGGACCTAGATTATACTTAATCATGCGAATTAAGAGTTGAAATTATAATAGGTTAAGTTCTGAACGCATGTTTAAAAGCGAATTTGAATTTGCTATTTCATTATTTCTTTGACAGAAATGCAATTTATTGGCTAATTCTTTTTCTATGGCATTTCTTTTTTTGAAAAAAAAGAAACAAAAAAACTTTTCATTTGCATAATCCAAGACGAATCAGTCAGCTAGCGCTGACTAACCGATTTTCACTCCGCTTACGGCTATTTTCTTTGACCCTGACGCACATCGCCCATGCGCATTGTCAAAGCTCCGCCTTGCCGCTGCGTTCAAATCTTTCGTTAGGATTAAGCTTTGGCCATAAATGAAATATTTATAACGAATGACCCAATGTTTTTTAACCCTTAATTCGCATTAATCACATCGAAATATACGCTTGCCCAAATGATCTGACATAGCAGTTTTAATTGAAAAAAGTTTTTGAGATTATTGTAAATTCAAATTGGACTGTGATCAAATGATTAGAATTGACATTAACAACCAATACAACCCTTGATTTGCATTTATCATTTACAACGAATAATTCTGATAAATTGAAAACATGATCAGCTCGATTTTAAGGTTTAAATACGTAAATTGCGCTCGTTATTACCCTTATAAAATGAAATACATCTACTCGATTGCCATTTCGCTATTTGTTGTTTTTTCATGTCAAAACAACAAAGCAGATTATCAAAAAGCTGCATCCAACCCGGAGTTCTTGATTCGTTCGGAAGTAATGTTGACCGAAAGCATCATTCATGATATTTTTGCGCCTCCAGTTTCTTCTCGCATTTACATGTATGCAAGTATTGCAGCTTATGAAGCCGCAGTTCCTGGAAATAAAGGGTATAAATCCTTGGTGGGCCAATTGAATGGTTTTGAACGAGTTGCAAGCCCAGATAAGGGTCTTGAATATTGTTTTCCTTTGGCCTCTGTTCGTGCTTTTTTGTCGGTGGGAAAAAAATTGACTTTTGCACAAGAATTATATGATGAATTCGAAAAGAAATTAGAGCTAGATTACAAAAAAACAGGTATTCCCTCGGATGTTTATGAGCGTTCAATTGCTTTTGGCGACTCAATTGCGGCATCCATCATACAATATTCATCCAAGGATAATTACAAACAGACACGGGGATTTAGGTACACCGTTACCAATTTGCCGGGTACTTGGACACCAACACCTCCTGCATATTTAGATGGTGTGGAACCTTATTGGACTAAAATTAGACCAGTTGCCTTAGATTCTTCAGGTCAATTTAAAGCACCAAAGCCGTCCAAATTTGATTTATCCAAGGGAAGTCCTTATTACAAAGAGGTGATGGAGGTTTATGAAAAAGTTAATCAATTAACTGAGGAACAAAGAAATATTGCCAATTTCTGGGATTGTAATCCTTTTAAAATGAATATTTCTGGTCATGCGATGTTTGCCACCAAAAAGATGTCGCCGGGTGGTCATTGGTTAGGGATTGTCGGGCAAGTTTCTCGACAATTAAAGAAAAACCACATGGAAACAGCTGAGGCCTTGGTTTTAACCTCCATGGCTATTTTTGATGGTTTTATTGCTTGTTGGGATGAGAAATATCGTTCCATCCGTATCCGGCCAGAAACCATTATTAACGCGAATTTCGATAAATCTTGGTTACCTGTTTTACAGACTCCACCATTTCCTGAATATACCTCTGGACACAGCACGATTTCTGGCTCTGCAGCTACTGTATTGACTCAAATTTTTGGGGATCAAATTGCATTTTCCGATTCAACTGAGATACCTTACGGATTACCTCCACGAAAGTTTACCTCGTTTTTGCAAGCAGCTGATGAAGCATCCATTTCTCGTTTATATGGGGGTATCCACATGCGACCCGCATTGGACGAGGGTTTAAAGCAGGGAACTCAAGTTGGAACTCATTTGTTGAGTAAAGTAAAAACACGCTGATGAAAAAAGACATAGAGACCAAAGAGGATATACGGATTTTTGTCGATGGATTTTATCTTAGCATGGTCTCGGAAGATCTTGTTGGGCATGTTTTTGTGGACATTGCCCAGGTAGATTGGGAGCATCATTTGCCTAAAATGGTTGATTTTTGGGAAATGCTTTTGTTGGATGGATCGGCTTATCGAGGTGCGCCTATGCAGCCCCATTTGAAAATCAATCAGATTCATCCACTTACTCCAGCTCACTTTGAACATTGGATAAGCTTGTTCAACGCGAACATGGATCGTTTTTTTGAGGGACCCAAAGCCGAAGAAGCGAAGTTGAAAGCAAAAAATATTGCACTTACTTGGATGTACAAATTAGAAATGGTGAATCACCCTAAACTTTAAACTATGTCATATCAATATCTATCTCTGGAAAAACAGGGATCTATTTGGAAACTAAGCCTCAATCGAGAAGAGGTTTTTAATGCACTAAATGCTGGATTAATACATGAAATTAGAGATGTGGCTGAAAATGCCCAAGTTTCAGATGAAATGCGTGTTTTACTTATTACAGGTAAAGGGAAAGCATTTTGTTCTGGAGCAGATTTAAAGGCGGGGATTGTTGACCCTGATTTAGGTAATGTTTTGCGACAAACCTATAATCCCATGATTTTAGCTTTAAGGAATTTAAAAAAGCCAATCATTGCTGCAGTGAATGGTCCAGCGGCTGGAGCTGGATGTAGTTTGGCCTTGGCTTGTGATGTGATTTTAGCCAAAGATTCAGCTTATTTTTCAGAATTATTTATCCAAATTGGTTTGACATTAGATGCAGGGAGTACCGCATTTTTGATGCAGACAGTTGGTTACCATAAAGCTTTTGAAATTGCGTCTAGTGGTCGGAAGATAGGAGCGGAGGAAGCAAAGTCTTTAGGGTGGGTTTCTGAGGTAATTAGGGATTCAGATTGGGAGTCTCGCGTAGAGGAGATAGCTCAAAAATATGCTTCCATGCCAACTAGAGCTTTGTCCTTGATGAAAATGGGTTTCCAAAAAGTAGCTCAGATGAATTTGGAAGAGGCCTTGTCTGCGGAGGCTGAATGGCAGTCGGAGGCTGGTAGAACAGAAGATTTTGCCGAAGGCGTGATGTCATTTATTCAAAAAAGGAGTCCAAAGTTTAAAGGGAAGTGATTTGAGGTAAGATATAAGATGTATGATGTGAATTAAGGGTTAAAAAAAATAGGATCATTCGTAACCTATAATTCATTTAGATTCGTTTTTTATTGGAACAATCAGGCTAAATTGCTGGCTTTAGCAAGAAATTTCAGCAATATTCCAAATTATATTGTGGTCATATTAAGAATTGCTAATCTTTAGATTTTTTAAAAAATAGTCTTACATTCGCATTTAGATTAATGGCTTAACTTTCTTTCTTTCACCATCAACGCACTAATATTGTTGATTACTATGTTTTTTCCCCTCAGTTTAGAAAAGTTACTAAAGTCAGATAATTGGAAACTCAAAGTTTTTTTACTTTCGATATTTGCCTCTCTGTTTGTTACCTATTTAGGTAATTTTTGGTACATCAATGCGTATTTTGTTGAATTCATTCATATTATTAAATCAGAACCTTTATCATCCAATGCTTGGCAGTTTCATTGGAATTCTCAAATTTGGAAATCGACGCACTTTTTTACCCCAATTACCTTTGACCCGCAATCTCATGAGGCTAAAATAGCACTGAGATTTACGATTCCTTTTTTATTGAAAATATTTCACCAAAATATCTGGCTAGTTTATTTGTCTCAAATTTGCTTAGGACTTTTCGCGTACTTCAAATTTATTGAATTGATTTACAAGGTATCTCAAGATAGAAAAATCACTTTTCTTTACGCAATGGGAATTTCAAGCTTGTACTTTATCAGTTCCTTACACCTTGAATTATTGGCTTTGGGCGACTCATTTGCCTATTCTTTTTTGATTCTAGGATATTATTATTTGCACCAAAGATTCCTAAGTATTTCCTTTTTATTAGCTGCCTTATTAACCGACGAAAGATCTTTAATTGGGTGCGTCATGGGCATCATTCTGAGATACTTCAGTGAAAATACCCATGCAATAAAATACTTTGTTTCCACCATTTTAGCCTTCGCAGCTTATTTTTGTCTTCGAGCGTTTCTGTATCTGAAATTTGGGCTTTTTACTCCAACTGCGGGTATCGGATTCTCTATTTTCATCGAAAACTCTCATCATTTTCTGTTATATCTATTCAATGCCTTCAAATCATATTACCTCATCTACTTTTTTCCTGTTATTTTTTACAAAAATAGAATCCATCTAGTTTACGCCATTGTTTTATTATTGGTAATTCTGAGTTCTTTATTGGTTTGGGATATTACCCGTTCTATGTCATTTTCGTTTTGGGGCTTGTTGATTGGTTTACATTTTATGATGAATCATATTCGCAATAAGGATATCATTACAGGGATTTTAATTGCTGCAATGGTTTCCTCATTATTAAGTGTTACAGTGATTTTCCCCTAAGTAGATGATAGAATTTCAATAATCAATTCGCTTTAATAGGTAAAACGCATATAGCTTTGTTGCATAAAAAATTGAATTGATTAATTCTATTTATTTTTTTGCTTTTCACATCTTTTTTGTACCTTTGCAGTCCCGAAAGGGAAATAATGGTTGCGTAGCTCAATTGGATAGAGCATCTCACTACGGATGAGAAGGTTTGGGGTTCGAATCCCTACGCGATCACTAGATAGTAAATTTAATGCCTGTAAATCAATGATTTATGGGCATTTTTGTTTGTGTAGATAATGAAATCTTGCTGTATAAAACAATAAGTTTAGGTTCTAATGGAGGATGGTATTAAGTTTTGATCATATTCGTCGGCTTTATAGCATCGTTTTTTCATTGTTTTTTAAAAAAAGGTTCCTTTTGTAATTTATCAACTCATTATAGGTCAATTAGATGACTAACCAACTTTCTGGTATCAAATTTCTTACACACTTTGTATTTAATTTGTTGTTTAAGTACCATTTATTGGGAGCGATGACAAGTTTTTGATTGTTTGTATTTAACCAAGCCCCCCACCAACTAAAAGTGCTATTTGCAATAATGTTATGCTTGCATTGACTCATTAGGTACATATCAGCATTTGGATTATTAGGGTTAATATCTACTATCTTGAAATTATTATCTTTAAAAATCTCTTTAGCCCATATTATATCGTCTGAAAAAACATAGAAAATTGGACTTGGGATTTTTTCTTTAACAATTTCAATAGCTCTTAAATAGTAGTCTAAATCACAGACATTAAAAATTTTAGCATTAGATTCAATGGATAGGTAATCCCCTCTTCGCACGTGAAGACTTATAGATGTCGTCGACTTCGAGATTTCAGTAGCAAATTTTTTATTTGCTTCGTCTAAGTCAAAATTAAGTGTTAGGTCTTTTCGAATAATATCTTTAATAGGCTCAAAATAATTTTCTGATTGCCAATATCCATCATAATAACAATTGTCTCTAAATGAACGTATTTTCTCAAAGGGTATTTCAACAGAAATTCTCTTATTTATAAATGGGATTTGTTGGCTTAGTTTTCGCTCAAATCTTGACAGATAACTATTCTTAAATAACTTATAATTATTAATTTCTTCGTGAGAAGCAATGTCTAAATCTATTTTAAATTTTGTCAGACCTAATTCGCGCAGAGTGTAATTTTCGCCGTTACTATTAAATTGCAAATCAAATTTTACATTTGTTTTAAACAAGCTTGCCAAATATCTGCCAAATGCATACTGAAATAATTGGTTCCCTAAACCGCCGTTGAGCTTAATTACAATCATATTTTATTATATACTTATTTATCAATTTTGTATAGATTAATTAGTAATGCGAATTAAGAGTTGAAATTATTATTAGGGTCTGTTCTAAACGTATGTTTAAAAGCGAATTTGAATTTGCTATTTCATTATTTCTTTGACAGAAATGCAATTTAGTGGCTAATTCTTTTTCTAAGGCATTTCTTTTTTTTCAAAAAAAGAAACAAAAAAACTTTTTTCTTTTGCTTAATCCAAGACGAATCCGCAAGCGGAACGATTTTCTCTCCGCTCTCGGCTATTTTCTTTGACTCTGTCGCACATCGCCCATGCGCATTGTCAAAGCTCCGCCTACCGCTTCGTTCAAATCTTTCGTTAGGATTAAGCGTTGGCCATAAATAAATTTTTATAACGAATGATCCAAATGTTTTTTAACTCTTAATTCGCATTATTAGAAAACGATTCATAATTAAATCCCTTATTAACTAATAACTAAAACCTAATAATGCGAATTAAGGGTTGAAATAATAAAATATAAGGTTATACTTTGTTAGAGAAAATAAGAAAATGAGATGGGAAAATATTGTTATATTTAGGATAAGTGCCTGATAATCATCTTTTTTTAAGCATTAAAATACGCTAATAAATACCCCAGATTAACGGATCATGTTCAAATTTTTGAGGTTAGGAAATAATTTAGATTTTTGTCTTATTATTTTAATCATCTTTCTTTCTCTCCACGGATTGTATCCGAGGTTATGCACATTGTAGCCTTTCAGGCTACATATACCTAGGATTTAGCATTTACAACAACCCCGCAGGGGTTGATTATGCATAACCGCGGATGCAATCCGTGGAATTGAAAAGTGAACACGACCAAGCTAGTCAAGGTCCTGA
>JBILRJ010000100.1:0-9356 GCA_044372695.1 Spirosomataceae bacterium | reverse complement strand
GATCACGGCATGATACGTGTTCAAAATCCCATAAAAATTATAGGGGATCGTAACACCAATACCAATTTAAGGTATAAGCAAGGTAAAAATTTGAATTGGGGTCAAGAAAATAAAATGATGGTTTGCCGTAAACCTGAATTGATATTTTTACCTAAAGCCAATGTGTCAACCAGTTATGTTTTTACCAAAGAGGATTACATGTTCGCTTATCCAAATAATTACAATCATTATGTAAGCCACTACCGAAATACCTTTCAACACGGTGGAATTTCACTGGAAGAATGTATTATTCCAGTTGTTTATTTGATTGGAAAATAATCTATTTGTTGTTAATGATTCTGCCATCTTCCATTTCGATGATTCGATGCGTTTTATTAGCGAATTCATTGTCATGGGTAACAATGAGTAAGGTTTGCTTAAATTCATTGGCGAGATCATTGAATATGTTGTAGACAATGTCCGAGTTTTTTTTGTCCAAATTTCCTGTGGGTTCATCGCCCATGATTAACAAAGGTTCATTGATTAGAGCTCTTGCGATTGCGACTCTTTGCTTTTGGCCACCAGACAATTGATTGGGCATTTTCAAAGCCTCTTTTTCAATCCCCAAAATTTTTAATTTATTGTAAGCTCTATTTTCTATTTCCTCTTTTGAGTATTTCCCAAGTTTTAATCCTGGGAGCATAACATTTTTTAATACACTGAATTCATTCAACAAATAGTGGAATTGAAAAACGAATCCGATTTGTTCATTTCGCACTATGGATAATTCAGCTTCGGTTTTGGTGGTCATCAATTGATCATGAATCCATAATTCACCCTCGTAATCTGTGTCCATTGTAGAAAGAATATACAATAAAGTTGATTTTCCACATCCCGACTTTCCTATGACTGAAACAAATTCACCATGATTTAGTGTAAAACTCACATCATTTAAGACCTGTATGGATACTGGATCATGAAAATATTTACTGACATGTCGAGTTTCTAAAACCTTTTGATTCATTTTATTTACCTCTAATAATAATTACTGGATCAATATTGCTAGCTTTTTTTGATGGAAAATACCCTGCAAAGTAGGTTGTAATGACAGAAAATGATATGCCGATCAAATAAAATTTACCATTGTAGGTGATTGGATATGTTTTAATCGTTGGTAAAGCCTCGGTGTTAAAGGGGATTTGATCAATGATGGATGTAAGTCCAAAACCCAGAATTAAGCCTAGTATTCCTCCGAAAATCCCAATACTTAAGGCAATGCTGATGAAAATGAATTGCACATCTTTTCCTGAAAAACCAGTCGCTTTCATGATAGCGATGGAATCCATTTTTTCATAGATCATCATATTTAGAATATTGTAAATTCCAAACCCAGCCACAATCAATAATGTAATACCTACGGCATAGGATATTAAGGTTCTTACAGAGCTTCCGGTTTCAAATTGTGAATTAGCTGTTTGAATATCTATGGCGTCTGTCTCGTAAAGTTTTTCAAATTCTTTTGCGACTATTGGGGCATCTAAGATATTGGTTAATTTGACTTGTATATCAGTGATGTAATTATTGCTTTGACCCAAAATTTTTTGTGTTGTTTTGATGGATGCATAACTTTGGACATTATCCACATCTTGTAATCCAGATTGAAAATATCCAACCACTTTTAAAGAAACCATTTCTCCTTTACTTGTGGTTATTTGGATCACATCCCCGAGTTTGGCTAGCATTTTAGTTGCGGCTCCTTTACCAAGGATGATGCTGTTGGGTACATTTTTTAGGTCGAGGTATTGACCTTCTGTTACATAATTATCAAATAAAAACAATCTATTTTCTTCCCCAGGCTCAATTCCGTTAATGATACCTCCAAATTGAAGTGCTCCCACATTATAGAAAATTTGTGCAGTAACTTTGGGTGCAACACCCAGTACTCTTGCATCTTTTTGTAAACTTTTTATGATCGCTCCACTGTTAAAAAGTTCCACACGTTCATTTTTGGGCTTTACAGAAGAAACGAAATTATATTGTTTTTTATTTTTATTCTTCTTGTCAATGGGTTGTTCTTTGGAGGGTTTAATGTCTTTATATAGTCGAATGTGTGGTGTTCGATTAACGATTAATCCATCAAGCATTTCATTTAATCCCGACATAAAGCTCAGTAATGTCACAAACATGGTAATGCTAAATGTCACTCCAATTGCTGCCACCAAGGTTTGTTTCCACCTGGCCATGAGTAAGGAGATTGCTATTTCAAAAAGCAATTTTATTTTCATTTTTCAGGTTTTATGATTTCATCTGATGCCGATAAGCCACTTATTATTTCTACTTTTTGAAAATCCATTAAGCCAGTTTTGATTTTCACTTTTTCATTGTTGGATTTAATCACAAATGAATCTTGCACTACATAATTCCTTGGAATCAATAAAGCTTTTGCTTTTTCTTTCAAAACGATACTTGCTTCAAAGGTTAAATTAGGGAATAATTTGGGTGGTATTTTTGTGAAAATTGCCTCAATTAAAAATGACTTTGATTTTTCATTCATGTAAGGATAAATTTTACTCACTTTTGCCTCAAAAATTTGGTTTTTGTAACTATCAAATGTTACATACACCTTGAGTCCCAATGCAATTTTGAAAATATCATTTTCATCAACCTGCATTTCTAGAAAGTATTTTTGTGGATTCCCAATGGTGGCCAATGGAGTTTGTGCAAGGACTATTTCGCCCACATTTTTAGCGAGATTAAAAACCACCCCATTAATTTTACTTCTAATAATAAAATCATCCACTAATTTATGGGAAATTGCTAGGTTTTTTTGTGAGGTGCTTGCATTGAAATTCAACGTTCGTTTTAAGTCGGATAATTTTTCATTGGCAGATAAATAGGCTGTTTTTGAGTTAAAAAATTGGAGTTCTCTTTGTTCCAATTCAATTTTAGTACCTATTTGTTCTTTCCAAAGGTTTCTTTGTCTTTGGAGTAAACTTGAATCCGTTAAAAATTTATTTTTAGCCAATACTACTAGCTGTTTTGCTTCATTGATTTTTCCTGAATTTTGGCTCAAATCTGCAAAATTGGCAGCAATTTGTGCATTTTCTTTGTTGAGTTCTTGCGTTTTGTTGGAAATTAACAACATGGGATCTCCAATTTTCACAATTGTCCCTTCTGTGATATAGATTTTATCTATGATTCCATTGACAGTAGAAAATACCTGATATTGCCCCTCGCTTTTTAAATTACCTGTTGCATAAATGGATTCTGAAATAGCTTGAAATTCAGGTTGGATGGTTTCAATTTTCTCTTTACAAGAAAAGAAATAAATGCATGAAAATAGTAAGATGATGTTTTTCATAATTACTAATTTGTTGGGTAGATACTAGCCTAATTCGATGAATGTTAATCAATTGCTTTCATGTCAATGACAAATCGGTATTTCACGTCGGATTTGATTACTCGTTCAAATGCTTGATTAATATCTTTCATTGAAATTACTTCTACGTCAGATACGATTCCTTTTTCTGCACAATAATCCAACATTTCTTGTGTTTCAGCAATTCCACCAATCATTGATCCTATAATACTTCTTCTTTTAGAGATAAGTGTGCCCGCTGCAAAGGAATTATCTTCTGCTGGGATCCCAACTAAAAGCATTTTACCATCTAATTTCAATAAATTCAAGAATTTATTCATGTCGTGTTTCGCTGCAACGGTATTCAAAATGAAATCAAAATGATTTTGCAAACCTTTTAATGCATTTTTATCCGTTGATAACACAAAATGATGAGCACCTAATTTTCTTGCGTCTGCTTCTTTAGCAGGAGAGGTGCTTAACATGGTTACTTCTGCGCCCATTGAAGCCGCTAATTTAACGGCCATGTGGCCCAAACCTCCCAAACCTAATACGGCAATTTTATGTCCAGGTCCAACGCCTGCATACTTCAAAGGAGAATAGGTAGTAATACCAGCGCAAAGTAAGGGTGCTACTTTCTCGAAATCTTTGGTAAATGGAATGTGGAGTGTGTATTTTTCATCAATAACGAATTGATCTGAATAACCACCAAAAGTAGGGGTGACTCCATCACGGTAATATCCATTGTAAGTTCCTGTCATTTCTTCATCACAATATTGCTCCATACCATTGGTACAGGAAGGGCAAGTCCGACAAGAATCTACGAAAACACCTACACCCGCCATATCTCCCTCTTTGAATTTGGTTACATGTGAGCCTATCTGAATAACTTTTCCAACAATTTCATGGCCGGGTACAATTGGGTAAATGGAGGGACCCCACTCGCTTCTTGCCATATGAATATCAGAATGACAAACACCACAATAAAGGATATCAATTAGAACATCATGTGGACCCACTTCCCTTCTCTCAATATTCATTGGGCCAATTTCTGATTGAGCGTTAGTTGCTCCAAAAGCTTTTACTGAAATCATGTAGACTTATATTTGGTTAAGTATAAATATACGCGATTTCTAAGGTTATTCTTCGATTAGTTCAGATTCCTTTTCGAATTTTTTGATAATTTTTGATAAATAGGTGATATCGATTCCTAAAAATGTGGCCAAATATTTTTGACTAATTCGCCCTTTTAAACTCGGGTAATGAGTAATTAGATATTCATATCTTTCTTCAGCTGCTAAATTTCGTAATATCGTACAATGATTTTGCATCTCACATAGATTATGGATCAATTCGTTGATGGCAAAATATGCATAAACAGATTCAACTGTACATACTTGATACCAAATGGACTTCGAAATTGAGTAAATTACGCAATCTTCTATCGCTTGAATCGTTTCATGTGAAGGTGATTCGTTGTGAAAACTTTTAGGATTAAAAACAAAATCTCCCTCTTTGGCAAACCAGGTAGAAATTTCTTTGTTTTTATGATTGGTGTATAAGCGTAATAAGCCCGTCTCAACATAAAATACCGATTTGCCAATTTCTCCTTGATGTAATAAAATTTCCCCTTTTTTGATTTTTGTAGCCATGAATAATGAGGCAGTTGCAACAACGAATGATGCACCAAATCCTTTTATTCCATATTTTCCCGATTGAAATTTTTCAGTTAGTTTCATAATAATTAGTAGCTTTTAAACACATTTTAAATCAAAAGTATAGCATATTTTTAAATTATACCAACTCTCAAATAAAGCCCCAATGATATTTTTAATTTCTTGAAAAATTCATCTAAGAATAGTTAAAAATGTTTATTTAGTTCAAATTTCTAATTTGTAATGGGAAGTTGTAAAATACCAAATAAGAAAGAAATTAAAAGAAATACAGGTTTTGTCGTGCATGTATTCAAACCGTTTTATACCTGTATTAGTAAATCGACGAAAAAATGCTAATTGTGAATTTACAAGTGGGAAATATGACCCATTTTAATGGATATTAGAATTGTACAAAATAAAAAAAAATGAAAAAAATTATTCTAAATTTTCCTTGTGAATGATTTTTGATAAATAGGAATTATCGATTCCCAAAAAAGTGGATAAATATTTTTGACTAATTCTATTTTTCAGACTCGGGTATTTTGATACAAAAAATTTATAACGATCTTCTGCTTTTAAGGTTCTTAACAAAAGACATTGATTTTGACACTCAGCTAGATTTTGATACAATTCATTCGTACTAAACATTGCGAAGTTGCTGTGCATTTTTATCATTTGAAAATAAACACTTTTATCAAAAGAAAAAATAACACTATTTTCAACTGCTTGTATATTTTCGTGACTTTCAACCCCAAAATGAAATGAATTGGAGGAGGTGATAAAATCACCTTCTTTTGCAAACCAAGTCGAAATTTCTTTGTTATCAATAAGTGTATAAAACCGAATTAAACCACTTTCAATGTAGAATATTCGATCACAAACTTCACCTTGATGTAATAAAATGTCTCCTTTTTTATAAGATTTTTTGAACATTAACTCTGTCAATGTCAGGATAAATGAAGAGACTAGTCCTTTTATGGCATAGTTACCAGAACTTAATCGATCGAATATATTCATTGGCTAGCGGAATTATCAATAGTTAGAAAAGTGATTTCGCAAAAATAGTACTAAAATGCCAAATTGCAATTTTCAAAGTTCGTTTTAAATTTTTATCATATGATGAATGTCATATTGATTCGGCTGTTTAATTCTTAGATTTGAATGAATCTAAATTTAAAAGTATATGGAAAATTTGTCAGTTTATGTGGAAAATATCAAATGTGGTGGCTGTCTTACCAGCATAACATTTGAATTACTTAAAATGAACGGTGTCGTATCAGTAAACATTGATATTGATGAAGAATTAATTGTTGTGCATGGTTCTGATTTTTCAAATGAAGAAATTATTAAGAAATTATCTTCAATGGGCTACCCGGAGAAGGGCAAAAATAATCTTTTGAAACAAGCCAAATCCTACGTTAGTTGCGCAATAGGGAAAATGTCCTAGCTTATATTTATTGGATTAAATTAATTCACCTTGCAATTCAGCGTTAATTTTTGAATTTTTGTAAAATTTTAAAATTGGCGCTGTAGTTCAACGGATAGAATAGACGTTTCCTAAACGTTAGATCCGGGTTCGATTCCCGGCGGGGCCACGCTATTTTACACTTCATTGTTTCCAAATCGCTTGATACGGCCGGGGTCGCGCTCGACTCGATTTTCGAATGCGGATCCTAATTAAGGCGTTTGGTTTTTAGGTATAAAATTTTGAATTTTATGTAATTCTTCTGTTTTGAAACCAAACCAAGAATTTATCTGCACGTTTATTCAATAGTCCTTATTTTTTGATTGGTTTTTAAAATTAGTCTTTTCAAAAAAAGTTAATAGAGGAGAATTCTTCATCGACTGGGAATATGTCACAGATGGAATGTTTCACTGGTTAGGCCAGTTGATTGGTGATCCTTTTTAGGCCGTCGCCTCAGCCATTTGCTATACCGGTATCAAATAGACATTCCTGTAAATTTTATACAAGAAAAATATTTTCTTAAGGGTTTAAATAAAAAGACCGAAAAGCATATCTTCGATCTTTTTATTAATATTCCAATGGGTTTGATTCCGATTTAATTCTGAACGCATTCCGCTAATCTTGATTTTTCAAATTCACCAAATAGCCAAAGATGGCTGCAGTAAAAAACATGATCAGGCTATAGATAACAGCGGGTATACTCATGGTACTATTTCCGATCACACTTAAGGCGATAAAAATCGCTAAAGTTCCATTGTGAATGCCTATTTCCATTCCGATGGCAATGGCCTGACTTTTAGCTAAATTGAATATCCGCGGAACGTAATACCCGATAGCCATGCTAAGAACGTTTAACAATAATGTAGGAAAACCGACCATCTGAAAATCTTGGACAATGTGAGCCTTTTCTTTAATGATGGTCAATACAATGACTAGCGCTAAAAAAGAAGCAGAGGCTATTTTAACAGGCTTGTTTAATTTTTCGGCAAAGGAACTAGCATATGAGCGGACCAACATACCAATCGAAACAGGCCCAAGAACAACCACACAAACCTCCACTACTTTTTTAAACTGCAAAGGAATTGCTTGGTCAGATTTCATGAACATGGCCATCGAAAAATTGACAATGAAGGTGATTGAAAACACTGAAATAAGGCTGTTGATCGCTGTTAATGTAACATTTAGAGCCACATCCCCTTTAGCAATATGGGAATACAGATTGGCTGTTGGCCCCCCAGGTGAAGCCGAAAGCAGCATTAAACCCACCGCCAATTCAGGAGAAAGTCCAAAACCTGATGCGATAAAATAACAAATGACAGGTAAAAGAACCATTTGGCATAAAAGACCAATTAATACAGCTTTAGGGAAAATGAGAACTCGTTTAAAATCATCTATTTTAAGGGATAGTCCCAAGCCCATCATGATGACGCCGAGTGCGAGTGGCAATAAAACCACAGATAAAAAACTTGATTGCATACTTAATTGAGGTTTAGTTTAGACTAAATTAATGTTTTTTATAAATATTTTTAGCTTTTCAACTCATTTTTTATTTGATTTACTGAAACTTATATTATACCTAAAGCATGAAAAAAATATCAAAAAATTGGATGAATGGATCCGTTTTGACCATCATATACCTACTCTTATTTATTTATTTCAATGCCCCATTACCTGCCAAAGAATGGATCATAACGCTCCCTACTTTCATGATCATTTACTTTTCAATTTTCAATATGGGGAAACCTGAGATTGTTGATGAGATAAATAATGCAAATACCCTTGCAGGGAACCGAGTACTTTTGTTTCCATTTATCATTCTTTTGGTCATTTACTTTTACTTGTTTACTCATGGTGAAACGCCATTTTCTGGAACGGCTGCGTTGCTCCCCTTTTTATTTGCATGCCCAGTTTTATATTATAGAGCCTTCCCAAGAACGGATATTGGGCGCATCGATTATGTCGTTTTACTCGTTTTTTTAGTTCCACTAACCTTGATTGATTTACAGGGTGATACTAATTTGCCCATAAAGGGAAAAGGATTTGGTTCCATATTTAAGATATCTTGGATCCTACTAATGGTCTATGTTTTTGGCCAAATCAGAAAGGTCAAGGATATCGGATTTTATCCCATATTCAAATTGAAATTTTTAGGTCTAGCAGTACTGTCATGGCTTTTCTTTTTATCATTCGTAATGGTGATTGCTTTCTTTTTAGGCTTTGTCAATCCGGATCCATTCCTTGAAATTAGGCGAGATGGATTCATGAAATCCTTACAAGAATTGATGCGCATATTTATAGGGACCGCTTTATTTGAGGAAGTCTTTTTCAGGGGCTTGCTGCAAAATATGTTGGCCAAACAAATTGATCATTCAGGCCAATGGAAAAAATATTGGCGCAACGGTTTTATTATTTTACTGATTTTATCTATTTGGGCCGGTTATGCACTTGAGTTAAATTTGATTTGGTTCCCTGTGGCTATAGTTATTGGCCTATTTGTTCCAGCCTATTTTTTAGAAAAGAAACAATATCAAGCCATGGGAACTTATACCGCCTTAGCGATTATAGCCATGAGTTTTGGATTAGCTCATTACCATAAAGGTTCGATTATTTTTGTTGGCCTAGCCGCGGTGGCCGGTTGGGCTTATGGATATACCTATTTGAAAACGAAAAATGTATTTTATGCCGCGCTGGTACACACACTCGTTAACTTCTCCGAGTTTCTTTTCAAACTTCATGAAATAAAGTAAAATTAGGTAAGAGGTACCAGGCATGGACAACAATGTCTCGTCCTAAGAAAAGTTTACAGTTTTACAAACCGTAATCTTATGGACAAAAGAAGAAGAGTAATTCGTTACAGTGAAAGTTTTAAGCAGCAAATCATTGCTGAATATTCCAGTGG
>JBILRJ010000099.1:0-9378 GCA_044372695.1 Spirosomataceae bacterium | reverse complement strand
TAATAGTCATTGTAAATCACATAGGGCAAATGACTCGCCCCTGCATTTGAAGCGCGCACTAAACCATAGGTGCGTTTATTGATTTCTTGATACCAATCGGCAGTCATTTTCTGAACCAAGGAACCATAGATTTGTCGCATCTCTTCTGCACTGGTGCCCGAAGGAAAGGTCGCAACATCTGGCCAAACCCAATTATCATAACCATCCACTTCATCGATTTTGTAACCACCCACACCGATATCGATCAAATTTTTCTTAAAATGATTCTTGTACAATTGACGCGTTTTGGCCAAGGTAAAATCAGGCACTAAACCGTTCCATACAGTATGTGAACCCGTCAGATTTTTGACCAAAGGATATAATGAGGACTTGGGAGAGACATAAGGATTCAACCATAAATTGGTCGAAACACCCTTGGCGGCCAATTGGTCCAAAAGTAATTTGGGATTTGGGTATCGAGTAGAATCCCACTCAAACGTACATGGATAGGACATACTATGCCAGCCTGGCTCCAAACCGATGAAGTCCAATGGAAAATCATGGTCCTCAAAACTCGCCACTTCCTTTAAGATATCGTCTTGCGTATACAAAGTAGGGACCCTTTGGGTAAAACCCAAGCCCCATTTGGGAGGCAAATAGCCTCCGCCACTTAGCAAATTATAGCGTTGCACGACCTGCATCATGCTAGGACCTCCAAATACATACAAATTGGTGCCATTGGCAGGTACCAATACTTCCACAGCATCCGAATAGGGCTGGGCGCTCCAATTTTTATTGGTATTTCGGTCCTGTAATTCGGGTGGATTTTTTGAATCCACTCGCACCCCCGTCCCCGCATACACCGTCATGTATTGAGCGGCATCGATCAACACTCCATAGCCATTGGAAGACACATAAAAAGGCACAGGTGCATGAGTACGACCATTATCCTTTCCACCAAAGTGGTCCATGTGTAAATTTAAAATCCGCCCCCTTTGGTTCACAGTTTGGAAATTCAATCCCAGGCCATAAATCTGCTCATTGCGCTGAAGTGGAAATTTCAGATAGGTTTTTCCTTGAATGATTTTTACTTCAATGGCTCCTTTATCGAAGGGAAATTTGGTTTTGGGGAGTTTCTGGAGAGCCTTCAAATTTGCCCGACCCCCAGCTGCTTGGAGGAGACTGTGTTTTTGGGTTTTCCCAAGCACCGCTTTCCATATCCCTGGATAGGTTTCTTTCCAAAGCACGGGCGTTTGAGCCCTAAGAATGGAATTCGATAAAAATAAGATGAATAGAATGATCAATTTTTTCATAGTTTATAAAATTAAGGGATTTTTTGGAAAAATTGGCGGGCCTTAAAAAAGGGCATTGAACGAGATGTTTTATTCGAAGAAAACAAGAGTTTGAACTTCGTATCAATTTATACGAAACAAAATGTCCTTGATTTCATGATTGAAAAACTCCTTTGATATAATTAAAAGGCTAGAATTATTTTTTATTCTTTTATTTTACACCATAAATTCCTTCATACAAGGAAAAACAAAAATGAAAGAATATTTAGCACTTCAATTTACCATGATAAATCGCCGGTTCCGGGATGCGGGAGTGCTGCCAATATTTGCATATATCATTTTAATCCTAGGTTTTTATGGCCTTTCCATTTATCTGTTTAAATCCACAGAATTTGCAGAATATATTTATCCTTTTCTTTACTTAAATTTTATTGGGAAACTTTCAGAAACTCGGCGCTGTGAATTTTTAACTAGTTGTTTTGGAGACGCCCAATTTAAAAAAATTAGAATAGTAGAAAATCTAATTTGCGCCATCCCATTCATCTCATTTTTGATTTATCAGCAACTCATTATACCCATCTTATTCATTTTAGTCATTTCAATCATTTTAGCGCTGGCAAATTTTCGAATGCCATTCAACTACACCATTTTTACCCCCTTTTCTAAAAGACCCTTTGAATTTACCACTGGTTTCAGAAACACCTTCCCTTTACTAATAATAGCGTATGTACTTGTCATCGTAGCCGCGAACGTAAATAACTTCAATTTAGGCATATTCTCATTGTTGATTGTTTTTGGCTCATCATTGAGTTTTTATTTAGCCACAGAAAATGAATACTTTGTTTGGAACTACAATGTGAATCCGAGAAACTTCTTACTAAATAAAATAAAAACGGCACTTCTTTTTTCCTCGGTATTGGCAATACCAATAGTGGTATTACTTTCATTCCATTTTCAACAAAATATAGAACTTTTATTCCTCTTCTTCATAATAGGTTGGGGCTGGGTAACATGCGCGATTGTAACCAAATATTCCTCTTATCCCAATGAGATAAATATCCCCAATGGCATACTTTTAGCGCTTTGCCTTGGGCTCCCGCCAATGCTTCTTATTTTAACTCCTATCTTCTTTTATCAATCAGAAAAACGTCTTAAAAACCTATTGAAATGATCACAATTCAAAATTTAACGATGAATTATGGAAATCATATTGTTCTAAAGAATATCAATATGGAATTTGTAGAAGGAAAAGTATATGGAATTGTGGGTAAAAATGGGGCTGGAAAAACATCTCTTTTTCGGTGTATAGCGGGTTTAGAAACATATGAAGGGATTATACATTCTAGCCGTAATCCACTAAAAAATCACCTTGGCTTATTACTTACAGAGCCGTTCTTTTTTGAAAAAATTACCGGGAAAGAGTACATCCAATTGCTGTGTAATGCACGGCAGGTTGCTGTAAATGATATGGAAAGTAGAAACATTTTTGACTTACCATTAAATCAATATGCATCAACCTATTCAACAGGCATGAAGAAGAAGCTAGCATTAACCGCCATTTTATTGCAAGGCAATGAATACTTTATCCTTGACGAGCCCTTTAACGGAGTTGACATAGAGAGTAACATACTATTAACAGAGATTATTCATACCTTAAAAAAGCTCGGAAAAACGGTTATTATATCATCACATATTTTCTCCACTTTGAGCGACACCTGCGATGAAATTAATTTGCTAAGCGAAGGAAGTATAATAAAATCTGTTCAAAGAGAAGACTATCCAGCGCTGGAAGCAGAAATGAAACAAATGACCATTGGAAATAGAATAGAAAAATTAGGCCTCCTTTAAACTTTAAGTCAATCAATGACTTTGGGTTGTCTTTTTTGTCGGAAGTTGTAAACATAATCACTTTTTAAAAATGATGCTACTACAGTTAATTAAAGTAGTGCCTGAACCCACACTAATTTTATAAAACTATTCTTTGTCTTATTATTCAAATTGGGCTCTAGCAGACCCAGTCCCATCCATGCGAATAAAAACTGTTACATAAAAAATCATCTTTAGGGCCTAAATTTTTTAAAAATACTTAATTGATTGGATTCCTCATTTTAAAGTGATTGCAAATTGGTCAGTCCTTAATCAAACAATTTATCATCTTGAAAAAAATTTTGTGTTTAATTAAGTTTCAGTAATTTTGAACACCTAAAAGAGCCCATAAAACGAAATCATCAACAGATCTTGTCCAAGTTCTTGATAAAGAATAAGAGTCTAAAAAATCAGTTTATAATTAAGCTTTTAAAATGAAATCAAAAGCAGCGAATCGCCGCGAATTCCTTCACCAAGCGGGTGGGATGCTGGGCGGAATGGCTTTTTTACCATCCTCCTTTAAAGACGTTACGAAAACCTTTGCTCCTGAAAAATCGGAACGCATCATCGCACCTCGTATCAAGTTCGGGGTTATTGGAATTAACCATTCCCACATTTATAGTATGGCGTCCTCCATCATCAAAGGTGGCGGGGAAATGGTTTCATTTTATGCGAAGGAAGCGGATTTAGCTAAAGAATTTGTCGCTAAATTCCCTGGGGTCAAGCAAGCCGACTCTGAAAACGAAATTCTGGAGGATTCCTCTATTCAATTAATTTTAAGTTCGATTATTCCGGTGGAGCGCGCGCCCTTAGGCATTCGTGCCATGCAGCACGGAAAGGATTATATGGTGGATAAGCCAGGCATTACTAGTTTAGCGCAATTAGCAGAGGTTCGTAAAGTCCAAAAAGCCACCAAACGCATCTATTCGATCTCCTACAGCGAACGTTTCGAGAACAAGGCTACGGAGAAAGCGAGTGAATTAGTTGCGACTGGGATGATCGGTAAAGTGATTCAAACCATCGGGACGGGCCCTCATCGCATTAGTTTGAATGCGCGCCCAGCCTGGTTCTTCGATAAAAAATACTATGGCGGAATTATCTGCGACATCGGTTCGCATCAAGTAGATCAATTCTTGCATTTTACCGGTTCTAAAAATGCCAAAGTTGTCGCCTCTCAAATAGCCAACTACACTTATCCGCAGTACCCACAATTTGAAGATTTTGGTGATTTAATGTTGCAAGGAAATGGTGGTTCTGGTTACATTCGAGTAGACTGGTTTACTCCGAATGGTTTAAATACTTGGGGTGATGGCCGTTTGACCATCTTAGGAACGGAAGGATTCATGGAAATTCGAAAGAACACAGATATCGCCTCGCCTCATGGGGTGGGAAGTCATTTATACGTAGTCAATAACAAAGAGACCTTGTATGTAGACTGCAAGAATGTGGAATTAACGCATGGCGCTAAAGTGGTAGACGACGTCGTGAATCGCACAGAGACGGCTATGACCCAAGAACACTGTTTCTTAGCCACGGAATTAGCATTACAAGCACAGGCGAAAGCCACTAAAATAGTATTGACCTAATAAAAAGAAGAAATTTTGTCCAAAAAATCGCCGAAGTTGCCGTGTAATTGACTTCGAAATCAAGCCAATTTCGAGTCGGACCAACTTGAGCATTCGTGTTTAGATAAACGAACGATAGAAAGACCGATAATAATAGTTTCATATTAAAATACTAGATAAATCTAATTTGAAATTTACAAGAAGGACTTAATTACATCTCTGAAAATCAAGGAGAGATACACTAGTACGCCAACGATGACTTCATTACGGTAATTTTTAAGGAATTGAACTTGCCAGAATCAGGAAATTATAGAGTTAAAATTTGTATAATCTTACAAGAAGACTTTCGTAGACTAATGGAAAAAGAGTAATTTCACATCGCTAAAAAATTATGAAAAGACTTTTTTCCATGATATTGTTAATGGGAATTCCTATCTACATTAACGCTCAAGACCTTGCAAAGTTTACAGATAGTTTAATGATTAGATACAATATCCCCGAGTTGGGATATTCAGTTGTTTCATTAGACAAAATTATTGAGTTGCAAATTTTAGGATTTCATAGAACCGACTTGAGAAATGAAAATACAAGAGCTTCTTCTTTAGACTATTTCCATTTAGGATCAAATACCAAGGCAATAACAGGATTTGTCGCTGCAACCCTTGTAGAGAAAAATAAAATCAATTGGTCCACAAAATTTTTTGATTTATTCCCCAGTTGGAAAAACAATTGTAACCCTGCATATTATGAAATCACATTAGCGGACCTTTTATCACACAGAGCAAAAATACAACCATATACAAGTGGTTTAGAGTACCAAAAGTTGCCCAAATTCAAGGGTGATAAATCGGAGCAAAGAAGACAATTCTCAAAAATCTTACTTTCCGAAAAACCAGTGAAAAATACAGATAAAATTTATTCCTATTCTAATGCTGGCTACAGCATTGCTTCGTTGATGCTTGAAAAAGTATCAGGTAAAACTTGGGAACAATTGACCCATCAAATCATGTCAAAAACGCTAAACGTTAAAATAGTATTTGGTTGGCCAAACAAACATAATATTAACCAGCCATTCGGACACTGGGTTGAAAATGATACATTAAAACCTAATCCACCCGGTATTGAATATAACTTATCACTTGGCGAACCAGCAGGGGATATTAGTATGACATTGCCTGATTACTCGAAATTCATTCAACTTAACTTACAAGGCTTATTAGGATTAGATAACATTATAAAATCGAGTACTTATAATTACCTTCATTACGGCCTTATTGACTATTCCATTGGTTGGGGAAACGTTAATAAGAATAACATTCAATTAAGTGAACACTCTGGGTCAGCGGGAACATTCTTTTGTTACACGCTTTTAGACAAAAGCCATAAAATTGCCTATATAATTGTGGCAAATAGTGCTACTCAAGGAACTCAAGAAGGGGTTTTCAAATTATTAGGTAAACTTCGAAAAAAATACGCCTTTAAGGAATCAAAATAACTAAAACGAGAAGCTAAGGTAAAACGAAAGCGATAGGATAGTTGAAATGTTGCAGCCATTTTCTTTGAGTGAACTTGCCAGAATCAGGAAATTAAAAGAGTTACACTTCGCGACAAATTGCTGGGAATTTATTTGTTATTCCGCACGCATTAGCAATTTATTTCATTGGGCTCAAAAGGCAAATTTTGGGTAGATCTTCCAATCTATTGTACACTTAGCTAGTTTTTTTTGAGGAACGTCTGATTATTAATTCGCCTTTGATTGTTTTGGTAAATGGTATAAATGTCTCCTTATTGATGATGTTATCTATTAAAATACTGGCTGCCTCTTGTCCAATCGTATAGGCAGATTGATAAAAAACGGTAAGTGATGGTTCTATCAATGAAGCCAATAAGTCGTCTCCAAATGCCGCTAAAGCTATTTCATTAGGTATTTTAATGCCTTTTTGTTTTAATTCTACCATCATTTCGATGGCATTTCCATAATGTAATGCAAAAATTGCATCGGGTTTTTTAGACAAATCTAACCATCTAGCCAGTGCAATCAATGAGTCTGCTTCTCTGAAATTACTGTGAAAAATAAGTTCCTCATCGATGGGAATCCCATATTTTACTAATGCTGCCTTATAACCATTTAAACGGTTTTCACTAATCAATAAATCTTTAGGTCCTGCGCAAACGGCAATTCTTGTGCATCCTTGCTGAATCAAATGTTCAACCAAAGCAAAACTTCCGGAAAAATCTTCTTGAATTACTTTTGCCGTATCAACTTCACCACAAACCCTGTCAAAATGGACAATCGGTAAGCCTTTTTTGAGTTGTAATTTTACATGTTCGAAACTATTTGTTTCTTTGGTATGACTTATCAAGAGCCCATCTACCCTACTAGCAACCAATGCCTGCACATTGAGGATTTCGGTATAATGAGATTCATTAGATTGGCATATCATAACTCTATAACCAGCTTCCGAAGCAATTTTCTGAATTCCTGCCACCACTCCAGCAAAAAAGGGTCTTTGAATATCAGGAATAATTACGCCAATTGTATGTGATTTGCCCCGATTCAGACTTTTTGCCAACAAATTTGGACGATAATCTAGTTCGTTGGCCACTTTAATTATTTCTTGGCGAGTATACTCATTGATTTCAGAGCTATTATTTAATGCCCTAGAAACAGTCGAAGGCGAAACACCTAAGACTTTTGCCACATCAACAATCGTTGTTTGATGTGGCGTTTTACTAACTAATTGATTAGCGGGTTTTATAGAAAAGTATATTTCACAAGTTTTGCAATAGAGCCTTTGAGAGCCTCTTACAAAACCTGATCGAACGACGTCTTCTTCTTTACCGCATTTTTTGCAAGCAATCATCTAGTATTGTATTATTCTAATAATGTGAAATTCCCGCAGTATTGATTTAATTAATAATTACAAATGTACGCTAAAAATATATTTCAAATAATAATAATGCTTAAAAAATATCGGAAACGTTTCCGGAAAGCTTTCCGATATTTTTTTTTAATTTTTCTTACAAAAATTATTTAATTTCTTATTAGAATATTATTTAAAGTCTGTACTATTAAATTGCAATTCAAATTTGTAAATCAACCACAAAGGACTGCAAATTTCTTTAAAAAGCATTTTGAAGAAGTTAATAGAACTTTTCCGTGATTGTATTAAAAGAATGTTTAGATGTATATATAAATAATAATGCTTAAAAAATCAATATTTTTTTTACTTGCAATGGCAAATTCAGTTGTTTTTGCACAAAAGCCCATGAAATTTATAACCCTCGACCCAGGTCACTTTCATGCAGCTTTGGTTCAAAATAAAATGTATGAAAATGTTAATTCAATTGTAAATGTATATGCACCATCAGGGCAAGATTTACAGGACCATTTAAAGAGGATTGATAGTTATAATGTTCGCTCAAATAATCCTACCAAATGGCAAGAGAAAGTCTATGAAGGAAATGATTTTTTTGAAAAAATGCTTGTCGAAAATAAGGGAGCTACAGCAAAAAATAGCGTATTGATTCTTGCGGGTAACAATTTAAAGAAAACAGAATATATTCTGAAAGCGGCTGAGTCTGGCTTGAATACATTAGCAGACAAACCTATGTGCATTGATTCAAAAGGTTATCAACTTTTAGAAAAAGCATTTATTGCAGCCAAGAAAAACAATGTTCTGCTTTATGATATAATGACAGAGCGCTCAGAAATTACCACAGTTTTGCAAAAAGAACTTTCCGAGATATCAGCCATTTTTGGAAAATTAGAAAAAGGAACACTCGAAAATCCTTCCATTTCGATAGAAAGTGTTCATTATTTTTATAAATACGTTTCCGGGAGTCCACTTAAACGTCCAACATGGTTTATGGACGTTTCACAGCAAGGAGAAGGCATTGCCGATGTAATGGTTCATCTTGTTGATTTGGCTCAATGGTCGGCTTTCCCGAATACTCCTTTAAGCAATAAGGACGTCAAAATTAATTCTGCTAGTAGATGGCCTACACCAATTACATTGAGTGAATTTTCGCGCATTACTGGTACGAAACAAATTCCTGATTTCTTGAAAAAAGACTTAAGAAATGATACCACGATCAATGTTTTTGCCAATGGAGAAATCAATTATAGTTTAAGAGGTGTCCATACTAAACTCCGGGCACTATGGAATTACAGTGCACCAGAAGGGGGCGATACGCATTATTCAATTATGAGAGGAACAAAAGCAAATGTAGAAATAAGACAAGGAAAGGCTGAAAAATTTATCCCTCAACTATATATAAAACCTCTAAACCTTTCAGAAAAAGAATTAACTCAAGGTTTTGCGATTCTAAAAAGTAAATATCCAGGAATTGAACTCATCAAACAAAATACGGAATGGCTAGTCGAAATTCCAGCAAATTATCGCACAGGACATGAGGCCCATTTTGGTGAGGTAATGGAGCGTTTCTTGCAATTTCAAGCAAAAAATCAATTGCCAGAATGGGAAGTACCCAACATGCTTTTGAAATATTTTATCACCACAAAAGCCTTAGAATTGGCTAAAACTAGTTATTAATTATGCGTATGAAAACAACATTTATTGTCCTATTATTTTTGGGAACATGTATAAACTCTTTCGGACAGACAAAAATAGTTGCTGAAAAATCTCACTCTAAAATTGATGTCCTTATCAACA
>JBILRJ010000098.1:0-9420 GCA_044372695.1 Spirosomataceae bacterium | reverse complement strand
ATCCCTCCTTTTCTCATCAAAAAAGATGAAAAGTTGGCGCAAACCATCAAAGAAATTTTACTTGAAGATATGTCCGACCAACTTGGTAAAGGCCGCATCATCAAAATAAAAACCGAAGAAATTGTTATCGAAATCATCCGATACATCATTCAAAATAGATTATTTGTTGAGCAATTAGCTACGAATAGCACCTATTTTAAAGACCCTCGTTTAATCGATATCTTCGCATTCATCAAAGATCATTTGGGTGGCGATTTATCTAACAAGGTTTTAGCTAACGTGGCCAATGTGTCAGAAGATTACGTAGGTCAATATTTTAAAATGCTAACCGGAATCAATCCTCAAGATTACATTGAATATCAAAGAATGGAAGCAGCTGTGGGTTTACTACGCACAACCAAAAAATCCATTCGAGCCATCGGTTCAGAAGTTGGATACAAGGATACTGCGTATTTCTGTCGCCGATTCAAAATGATGTTTGGTATTCCTGCAGGAAAAATGAGAAGAAGAGAATCTTTAATGAATATCTAAGCTCTAAAATATATCGGCATTAAAAAAGCCATCTGTCAGCTGACGGATGGCTTTTTTAATTACTAAAATCTCAAACTAAACAAAATATTTCAATTTAACCAACTCACGCTCTGTTAAATACCTCCAATTCCCTCTCGGCAAATCTTTCTTACTTAAACCAGCAAAAGAAGTTCGATCCAATTTCGTTACTTCATAACCCAAATGCTCAAAGATTCTTCTTACAATTCGGTTCTTTCCGGAGTGAATTTTAACACCAATCACATAACCATCTGGCGTAACCTTGGCAATTTCATCTACCTTAACTTCACCGTCTTCTAACTGTAAACCTGCCACGATTTTATCAAAATCTTCGTCCGTCAAGGGTTTGTCCAACTCCGCCTGATAAATCTTCGTTACTTCATTCGAAGGATGAGTCAATTTATCCGCTAGTTCTCCATCATTGGTCAATAATAACAAACCAGTTGTATTCCTGTCCAAGCGTCCAACCGGATAAATCCTTGCCTCTCCAGCATTTTTCACCAATTCCATGACCGTTTTGCGATCATTCGGATCTTCCGTCGTAGTTAAGAAATCCTTGGGCTTATTCAATAATACATAAACCGGTTTTTCACGATTCAATTTACGATTTCCGTATTTCACAATATCCGTGGGTCCAACTTGGTAGCCCATTTCAGTAACTACTTTGTTGTTCACCTTGATTTCTCCCGCTTCAATCAATTTGTCCGCATCTCTTCTCGAACAAATTCCCGCATTCGCTATGTAACGATTCAAACGAATCGCATCATTTTGACGCTCCTCTTTACGAAGAACACGCTGAACTCGCGCCGGAGCATTTTCTTTGAATCGGTCTAATTTATATTGTGGTGTATAAGCAGGCCTTTCTTCAAAACGATTCCGACTTTTGAACGTTTCTTTTTTCGAAAATTTGATTGGGCGACCGTCTCTTGTTCTCGGCGACTCTTCTTCCTCGCGGGGTACGCGTGGAGTGAAAGTATACTTGGGTTCAGTACTTGCCCCCTCACCTTCTGAACTTGAATGCTCGGAAGCTCCTGAATCGGGTTTTGGATTGTCGTATCGATTGTTTGGTCGATCGAATCGATTCGACCTATTTCTCTCTCCATCAAATGGCTTACGATCTCCTGAATAAGGTTTTCTCTCTCCATCAAAGGGCTTGCGATCACCTGAATAAGGTTTTCTCTCTCCATCAAAGGGCTTGCGATCACCTGAATAAGGTTTTCTTTCTCCATCAAATGGCTTGCGATCTCCTGAATAGGATTTTCTTTCTCCATCAAATGGCTTGCGATCTCCTGAATAAGGTTTTCTTTCTCCATCAAATGGCTTGCGATCTCCTGAATAAGGTTTTCTTTCTCCATCAAATGGCTTGCGATCTCCTGAATAGGATTTTCTCTCTCCGTCATATGGATTGCGATCTCCTGAATAAGGTTTTCTTTCTCCGTCGAATGGCTTGCGATCTCCTGAATAAGGTTTTCTCTCTCCATCAAAGGGCTTGCGATCTCCTGAATAAGGTTTTCTTTCTCCATCAAATGGTTTGCGATCCCCTGAATAAGGTTTTCTTTCTCCGTCAAATGGTTTGCGATCTCCTGAATAAGGTTTTCTTTCTCCATCAAATGGCTTGCGATCACCTGAATAGGATTTTCTCTCTCCGTCATATGGCTTGCGATCTCCTGAATAAGGTTTTCTTTCTCCGTCAAATGGCTTACGATCCCCAGAATAAGGTTTTCTTTCTCCGTCAAATGGTTTACGATCTCCTGAATAAGGTTTTCTCTCTCCGTCAAATGGTTTGCGATCTCCCGAATAAGGTTTTCTTTCTCCATCAAAGGGTTTACGATCTCTAAAATTTCCTGTGCTTGAACTGCGTGGACTTGAATTGCCATCGCGACTACCGAATCGATCGCCTCCGCGACGATTGGAATTTTCTGAACCTCTATTTTCGCTTGAAAATCTGCGAGGTGAATCCGAACGATTGGAATCGTCCTTGTTAATTCTTTTTCTCATAATTAGTTTACAACATCACTGCTGGATAAATACATAGGTACTTTTACCTATTTTCTACTTCGATTTTCGAAA
Source organism: Spirosomataceae bacterium (assembly GCA_044372695.1). Taxonomy (GTDB): domain Bacteria; phylum Bacteroidota; class Bacteroidia; order Cytophagales; family Spirosomataceae; genus Aquirufa. Next base: position 6,801 of record JBILRJ010000098.1, on the reverse strand, counting down.
TTTATGCAAAGGTACGAGAAATAAATGAGCATAGCTTGTTACATTTGAAAGAACTTTTCCACATTATGAGATTCGCCGATCCATTTTTACCTAAAAATATAAGTATGAAAGTCCTTTTATACTCCATTTCGATCATTTTGATCCTATCTTCTTGCCAAGGAGATGAATACCAATTTCGGCAAGCACAAAAACAATTTGACAAAGGTGAATACGAAATTGTCATTCAAAAATTAAAACCATTGGCAATGAAAGGTTATCAAAGTGCTGAAACCAATTTCATCATAGCGGAATCCTACCGATTATCCAATCGCATCAATTTGGCTTTTAACAATTATCAAACGGCTCTTGAAAAAGGCAATTCCGATAAGATGCTCCCTTACCACTTGGCCTATGCAGCCAAAGCTAACGGAAATTATGAGGCTACCCGAAAATATTTAAGTCAATTTATTCAATCGAAACCCAACAAAACTTATCGATTAAAATCAGAAATAGAGTTGGAATATTTGCCACAAATTCCTGATTTACAAAAAAAGGTGAGTCCGATTGAGATTCAAAATTTAAAGGGAAACACCTCACAAGCAGAATTCTCGGCTCGGAAATTGGGTGAAGAATTGATCATATCAAGTACTCAAAAACCTGAAACGTACAAAAACAACGGATTACCCTTTGTGGGCCTTTACAGAGCTACTTTAAAAAGTCCGGATGAAATAGGTAAAATGGAATTATTTTCGACTCAAATTTTCAAGGAAAATGCGAACGAAGGAACTCCTGCTTTCTCCAAAGATGGGAATACCGTGGTTTTTGCGAGAGGCAATACAGGAAAAAGCAAAGATGTCTCGCCAGATGTTGATTTATACATTTCCAAAAAAGATGGGTCCAATTGGTCTATTCCTGAGCGATTAAGTATTTCCGATTCTTTGGCTTGGGATGGAAGTCCGAGTTTTTCTTCCGACGGTAAAACACTTTACTTTAGTTCAAATAGAAGAGGTGGCAAAGGCGGATTGGATTTGTACCGAGTTGCAATGGATAATTCTGGCAGATTTGGCAGACCCATAAACATGGGTTCAACGATTAATACGAGCGGAGACGAAATTTTCCCATTTGTATCTGAAGACGGGAAATTATATTTTTCATCAGACGGGCACCCAAGTTTAGGAGGTTTGGATTTGTATGTAGCCACCAGAAGTGACAATGAAATTGTAGTTGAACATTTGGGGGTACCAATGAACTCCATTTCAGACGATTTTGGCATAAGCATGGTGGATGAAAATCATGGTTATTTTAGTTCAAATAGACCAGGAGGAAAAGGAGACGACGACATTTATTATTTTACAGGAAAAGGTCCTGAGGACAGGTGGTGGTCCAATGAAGCGCCACCAGTTATAGCCGAAAATAAAGATAAGATCGTTCAATACAAGTTAAAGACCCAATTTATTGATCCAAACGGAAAGGCTATTGAAGGTGTCAAGTTTTCTTTGAGAAAAAATGGGCAAACCATAGAAGGAGGAAAAAGTGACAAAAAAGGTTTTGCGCCTAATCTGGAATTAGCCCCCAATGACGAATTGGATTTTCTCAGCGAAAAAGAAGACTATTTAACCAAAAGAGCCAATTTTTCCATGGAAGGTAGAGAAATCCCTCAGATCCTTTTGAAAAAAGACCTAACGGATACCACATTTACCTTTCAAATTGTGATGGACAAACCTGAAATTGGAAAAGAAATTACAGAGTTATTTGAAATTAACCCAATATTCTATGATTTAGACAAATCTGACATCCGTACAGATGCCGCCGAAGAATTGGAAAAAATCGTGCAATTTCTGAAAGACAACGAATATGTCTCCCTTGAGTTGGGTTCCCATACCGATTCAAGAGCCAGTACCGCATACAACAATAAACTGTCTCAAAGAAGAGCAGAATCTGCGGTAAAATACATCACAAGCCGAGGAATTGCCGCCGAAAGAATGAAAGCCAAAGGTTACGGAGAATCGCAATTGATCAATGAATGCGCCGATGGAGTCGATTGCTCTGAAGAGTTGCACCAACAAAATCGAAGAACTGAATTTAAAATTATTCAAATAAAAGAAGATTAAGATGCCTACGTATTTATTAAAAAATGGGAAAATCGTTAACGAAGGGAGGATTATAGAGGGGGACATCCGCATTTCACAAGGAAGGATTGATCGGATAGACCGAGTAATCCAACCCAAAGGCGATGAGAAAATCATTGATTTAAAAGGAAAACATGTCTTTCCAGGCATGATTGATGACCAAGTTCATTTTCGTGAACCTGGATTGACGCACAAGGCCTGCATCGCTTCTGAAGCGAAAGCTGCCGTAGCTGGGGGAGTCACCAGTTTTATGGAAATGCCCAATACCATTCCCAATGCCTTGACACAAGAACTATTGGCTGATAAATATGCGATCGGAAGCAGAACATCATTGGCCAATTATTCTTTTTTTATGGGTGCTGGAAATGATAATTTGGAGGAGGTTTTACGAACATCACCGACGGACGTTTGTGGTGTAAAGATCTTCATGGGTTCATCTACAGGTAACATGTTGGTGGACAATATCAAAACCTTGGAAAACATTTTTTGTCAGAGCGAGATGTTGATTGCCACGCATTGCGAAGATGAACCAACGGTAAAAGCAAGAACGGAATTGTTCAAAGCTCAATTTCCTGAAAATACTCCTGCCTACATTCATCCGTTAATACGAAATGAAGAGGCTTGCTATTTGTCTTCTCAAACAGCTATCGAATTAGCCAAAAAATGTGGTTCAAGATTGCACATACTTCACATCAGTACGGAGGAAGAATTAGCCCTATTTGATCACACCATTCCTTCAAAAGACAAAAAAATTACGGCAGAGGTATGTGTGCACCATTTGTGGTTTGATGCTTCGCAATACGACCAATTAGGCAATTTAATTAAATGCAATCCTGCCATCAAGGATGCAAGACATAAAAATGCGCTTCGAAAAGCTTTGTTGTCAGGACATTTGGACATCATCGCTACCGATCATGCGCCACATACTTGGGAAGAAAAACAACAAAACTACTGGCAGTCACCAGCTGGTTTACCTTTGGTTCAACATCCACTTCTAATGATGATCGAACTTGCGAAAGAAGGTCATCTTTCTTTGGAAAAAATTGCAGAAAAAACTTCACATGCCGTCGCCGACATATTTAGAATTCAAGATCGTGGATACATTCGCGAAGGATACTGGGCTGATTTGGCAATCATTGACTTAGAAAAATCGCATGAAGTAAACAAAGGAAATTTGCATTTTCAATGCGGGTGGTCACCTTTGGAAGGCCATACGTTTGGAAGTAGTGTAGAACATACCTTTGTTTCTGGACACTTGGCCTATTCTGAGGGTAAATTTGATCATTCCAATTTAGGTAAGCGCTTGTTGTTCCATAGACCTTAATACAGAAAATGAAACAAGCTCTCCAAGCATTTTACAGCCCTCATGCGATTGAAGCCGGATTGGACGAAGCGGGGAGAGGATGCTTGGCTGGGCCAGTAGTAGCAGCTGCCGTTATTTTACCCAAAGATTTTTACCATGTTTTATTGAATGATTCCAAACAACTTAGTGCCAAACAAAGAAATACATTAAGAAAAGAAATCATTGACTTTGCCATTGATTACGCCATTGCAGAAGTTGATGCCCAAACAATTGATCAAATTAATATTTACAAAGCGAGTGTATTAGCCATGCACCGCGCAGTGGATCAATTAAAAACTTTACCTGAACATCTTTTGGTCGATGGGAATAGGTTCATCAGCTACCCCTTGATTCCACATACTTGTATTGTCAAGGGAGATTCCAAATTTTACTCGATTGCGGCTGCATCCATTTTGGCCAAAACCTACCGAGATGAGTGGATGGAAAAAGCCGCTTGTTCCTATCCAGAATATGCTTGGGAACGAAATGCAGGATATCCGACCCTCTATCACAGAAAAGCTGTTTTAAACTTTGGACCAAGTCCACTTCACCGAAAAACATTTCGTGTAGAATTAAAAGAAAAAGATTAATTTCATGGTTAAAATCCTACGTCACCACCTAAACCTCAAGCCCTTGCTTCATTTTACTAAATACATGTTAGGTATTGCGCTTTTTAGCCCATTATTTTCCTTCGGGCAAAATGACATTTACAGCAAATCGAAAAAAAATCAAATAGCAGAACAGGCAAGAGTTTTTTCCCTGAAAATAGATAGCTCCTACCAAAGAAGTTTCCGAATAGCCAAAGAAAAAGGCATTAAACTTAGAGACACTTTAAGCAAAAATAGGATCATCCATTTTCAATCCATTAATGACATTGGAGAAGCACTATACTTAGTTAACCATTCGAATGGATTGGCAGCGAACCAAACAAGAACCAACCAATTATATTCTGAAGGAATTTTAGGACTTAACCTAACAGGAAAATCAGACACGATGTCTGGGAAATTAGGTATTTGGGATGGTGGTGGAGTGATGGTCAATCACCAAGAATTGATCGGACGAGTAATTACCGAAAATACCGGCATTGCCTCCGATATCCACGCCACACACGTAGGTGGAACGCTGATTGCCCAAGGGATCAATTCAAATGCCAAAGGAATGTCCAATGGTGCCAATTTAAGGGCGTGGGATTTCAATTCAGATAACCGGGAATTGAATGAACACAAGGAAAGCCTTTTGGTTAGTAATCATTCTTATGGTTACGTTGCAGGCTGGGACTTCAGCTCGACTAAAAATGGTTGGGTGTGGTACGGTAATGATAAAGTGAGTATTACGGAGGATTATAAATTTGGACTTTATGATGAAAACACGGTATCATTGGATAAAATTGCCTTTGAAGCGCCCAAATTTTTGATGTTCAAATCTGCAGGAAACAGCCGAAATTCCAATGGACCTACCAAAGCAGGCGATTTATACTACCTGAATACCCCCGTAAACGGGGTAGATACCTCCAGGGTCGTTCGTTCCAAAAACAATGGGTACGACATCATTTCCACGACAGGTAATGCTAAAAATATTGTTACCGTGGGGTCGGTCGATTTAATTGGTTTTGCACCCACCAAAGCTTCAGATGTGAGAGTTTCTAGCTTTTCAGCATGGGGTCCTACAGATGACGGCCGCATCAAACCCGACATTGTGGGAGTAGGATCAGAGATTTATTCCACCTCAAACGCATCTACAACCGCCTACGCCGGCTTAAGTGGAACCTCCATGTCAAGCCCGCAAGTCGCAGGTTCGGCTTTTTTACTTCAACAATTGTATAATCGTCTAAATAAAAACAATTTCATGCGGGCCGCTACCTTAAAGGGTATATTATTACATTCTGCACTCGATATTGGACCCGTTGGACCAGATTACCAAACAGGTTGGGGATTATTAAATGCAGAAAGTGCGGCACGCATCATTTTAAATAAAGATGAGTCCTATAAAATAGTGGAGGGAACCTTGGCAAATAACCAATCAGGAAGCATTCCTGTGGTGGCCTCAGGAAAAGGAGACTTGGTAGCCACCATTTCTTGGACGGACCCGGAAGCCTCTGCGAGTGCAAGCATATTGAATGACCGGACACCTCGCTTAGTCAATGACCTTGATATTCGAATCAAAGACAACAAAGGTACATACCTACCCTTTATACTAGATCCAGCAGCCCCTTCAAATTTAGCTGTGCCCGGAGATAATATCCGAGATAACATAGAGAAAATCATTATCGTAGGAGCGATTCCGGGTAAAAATTACGAGTTGACCTACTCACACAAAAAAACCTTAAAAGATAACAAAGCACAAGATTTCACCATCATTCTGTCAGGAATTGGCGGTAAAAATTATTGCTCGGTAAGCAACCCAAAACCAAGTAATGCAATAGAATCTACCTCCATCAATAAAAATAGTTTTAGTTCAAATTCCACCAACGACTTCATGGATAAGCCCTTCATCGTGGAGTTAGGACAAAGCATTCCCATAGAAATCAACTTCAACAATACCGAATCAAAAACGACAAAGTTGTATGTAGATTGGAATCAAGATGGAGATTTTGAAGACTTGAACGAATTATGCGCCAATTCAGGGTCTATCACAACCAAATCTTTTTCAAGTTCATTCAAGGTACAAGACGCAAGTAATCTGAATCAATATTATCGAATAAGATTGGTGACTGAATTTGGAAACAATTCCACATTAGCCCAATCTTGCGGAGCAATCACTGCTGGAGAAGTTGAAGAATATTTGATGCAAATTACAGAACCTTCTAATGATGTGGGCGCTATAAGTTTCAGCCAAGCTACACCGAAAATTTGTGCAAGCAATGGAGAAACAACATTTATGGCCAAATTGAAAAATTTCGGAACAGCTAACCAAAAAAATGTGAAAGTACAATTGCTGATCAGTCAAAAAGGTCAAAATATAGCTACCCTTACCAATACCTTACCTACTTTATACGCCAAAAATGAAGATGAAATCCCATTGACAGGAACTATTCGTTTGATTGCCGGAGAAACATATCAATTTGACTTATCTACTTCCTTAGAAAGTGACCAGAATAATTTAAACAATGCTAACAAAAAAGAACTCACCATTGAAAATCCCAATCCGCCCATCGCTAGCGGACAATATTGCACTGGTGCAAGTACCTTAACTTTATCCAGTACAAATCCCAATACCCTTTGGTACAACAATAATTTACTCGTAGGCACAGGTCAAAATGTAACTTTACCTGCTAACAAAACGTATTTCGCTGGACAAGGTGACTTCAGCGCATCTTTTGGTCCCAAAACCAAAAAAGAATTTGGTTCAGGA
>JBILRJ010000096.1:0-9443 GCA_044372695.1 Spirosomataceae bacterium | reverse complement strand
CTTTTCTAAAGATTGGGTTAAAAGTCGTCGACCATCACGATCCAAGCCTAAGTAAGGATTATCAAAAATCACAAAATCAGGGTTTTTTAAAAGGGCTTTGATGATTTGCAAACGCTTATTTTCACCATTAGACAACTGTAATAAAGGCTTATCCAGCAAGTCAAGTAAATGAAATTGTTCCAAAAAAACCTGTACTTTCAGTGGATCCTCATCCGCCAATTCTTCCTTAATGGTATAAGAATCTTGTGAATCGGCAGAATTAAAGCGTTGTTGTAGATAAAACTCATTGACATTACTTCGATTTTTGAACTGATGCTGTTGATCAACCAAAAGAACAAAAGGATTGACGCGTTCTCCCAAATTGGTAAAAAAGACATCTCCTGTTCTAAATAGACGGCCAGTCAGAGCTTTGGCTAAACTGGTTTTACCCGCACCAACACCCCCAAGTACAGCTAAAACTTCCTTCGTCTTTAATTCGAAATTAACATTTTTCAATATGAACTGATTTCCATAAGCTATACCCATTTGGTTAACTCTCAATAAAACATCGCTCATATGAATTTTTTTTGTTCTAAAATCAAATTAAATGTAAACTGCTGAAAAATAAAATAAATCTTCTGAGAAGACGTCGCATTTAATGCTTTTTTTTGGGCATTTGGTCGCAAATGAAAACTTAAAATACAATAAATTCAAAAATATTTACAACATTGCTAAATCATTTTTTAAAAAACCTATGTCAAACATGTTAAACGAAGAACAATCAAGCAATAATCAATCTAGACGTAACTTTTTATTAAAAGGCTCCTTAGCATCATTAGGAATTTTCATGGCTAGTAAATCTACTTTCGCACAAGGAAGTTTATTTGCAGGTCCTAATTCTAAATTCGCAGGAGTTCAAATTGGCGCCATTACTTATTCATTCCGTTCATTACCGGGAAGCATCGAAGAAACCTTGAAATATTGTGTGGATTCGGGCGTAAGTGCAATTGAATTAATGGGTGAAGCAGTTGAGGATTACATTGGAAAGCCTAAAAATCCGGTATCTATGCCAAGATGGCAACCGGGTCAACCAAGACCAACCATGACTGATGAGCAAAAAGCAGCCATTGCGCAATACAACAAAGATGTAGCCACATGGCGCGAATCTGTTGGAATGGATAAGGCGAAAGAAGTGAAAAAAATGTTCGATAAAGCAGGTGTTAGCATTTATGCTTTCAAACCAAATGCTTTGAATCCCAACAATACAGATGGCGAAATTGAATATGCATTGAAAGTAGCAAAGGCTTTAGGTGCTAATTCGGTTACCATTGAATTACCCACCAATCCAGCACACTCACAAAGATTAGGTGATTTAGCTAGCAAACACAAAGTCTACATTGGTTACCATGCCCATTTGCAAGCAACAGATACCGCTTGGGATGTTGCATTAGCACAATCACCATACAATTCGATGAATTTAGACTGTGGTCACTACATTGCTGCAGGTGGTCCAAACACTACTGCAAGCTTGTTGAAATTGATTGAAAACAAGCATGACCGCATCACTTCCATGCACATCAAAGATCGCAAGAACAAAGAAAATGGGGGACAAAATATGCCGTGGGGACAAGGAAATACTCCTTTAAAAGAAATTTTAAGCCTTTTGAAAGAGAAAAAATACAAATTCCCTGCTACCATCGAATTAGAATATGAGGTACCAGCAGATTCCAACCCAGTTGCTGAAGTGAAGAAATGTGTGGAATATGCTAAAGCAATTCTTTCTTAATTATGAATTATAAGTTATGAATTATGAGGAATTATTGGTTAGTTCATAATTCATAACTCATAATTCATAACTAATTTAAGCGCTTCCACCAAATCACTGGCAATCAAACTTGCCTCTGATTGACTCTCAATCGCCTTATCACCTGCAAGTCCATGTAGGTAAACACCCATGCAAGCAGCGAGTTGCGTTTCATATCCTTGTGCGCACAGGGATGCGATTATTCCCGTCAAAACATCTCCACTGCCAGCAGTAGCCATTCCAGAATTTCCCGTTGTGTTTTCAAAAACCAAGCCATTATACCCATATATACGTGAATTTTTCCCTTTTAATACCAAATTAACCCCATATTTTTGAGCAAATTCATGTGCTTGTTGATGTATTTGGCTAGAATCAAATTGATCCCCCATCAATCGAGCAAATTCACCTACGTGTGGCGTTAGCACATGGCGACTATTTAACAAAAGAAGTTTTTGGGGTTCAAAGGCGAGCAAATTTAAACCGTCCGCATCAATGACCAGAGCTTTTTCATAAAGATCACTCAACAATCGAGAAAGCATTTGACCTGCCACTACATCTGTACCCAAACCAGGACCAAAAGCAATGGCATCTAAATCTCTTAAATCAATTCCTTGAAAATCTTTCGCTTGTTGTGAAATTGACATTATCTCTGGGGCGACACATAATAAAGCTTGTACGGCATTTTCGGGCACATAAGCTGTAACCAAACCACATCCAGATCTCAAAGCTGCTTTGGAGGTTAGAATGGGGGCCCCACTCTTACCAATACTTCCTCCAATCACCATCACGTGACCAAAGGATTTTTTATGACCATCAATTTGCCTAGGCTTTGCATTTTCCCGATACCAATCGGCATTAAGTTGATTCATTTTTACCTATTTAAAAAATCTTAAAACGGTTGAGCATAATATTTCCAAAACCGTTCCAATTAATTCATTTTAAACGCTAATTATTCTTTATTTTTACTCTTCAATTTAACGAAATTATTCCATTATGAATGATCCATTAAAACCTATTCGGACAGCATTGTTGTCTTTTGGTATGTCGGGCCGAGTATTTCACGCGCCATTCATTCATTTGCATCCGGAATTTACCTTGATTGGTAGCTGGGAACGAAGCAAAAAAGTCATTCAAACCTATTATTCAGACGTCGCATCGTTTGAAAACATTGATGACCTTTTAAATGATTCCAGCATTGAACTAGTCATTGTTAACACACCCATCTACAGTCATTTCGAATATGCATCAATGGCTTTGAAAGCGGGAAAGCATATTGTGGTCGAAAAAGCATTCATGTGCAATAGCGAAGAAGCCATTCAAATTGATGAATTAGCCAAATCAGTTAATAAAGAGGTATTTGTGTATCAAAACAGACGTTGGGATTCCGATTTCTTAACGGTTAAAAAAGTGAAAGAAAGTGGGGTTTTGGGTGAAATTGTCGAAGCAGAATTTCATTTCGATCGCTACAACCCTGAACTATCGCCCAAACTTCACAAAGAATTAGAGGGTCCGGGAGCAGGAATTGTGAAAGATTTAGGTGCTCATGTGATTGATCAAGCTCTATCTATTTTTGGAATGCCCGAAAAAGTGTATGCTGATTTAAGAAAAATGAGAGCACAAACCCAAGCTGAAGATTATTTTGAAATTTTATTGTTTTACCCTTATACAAGAGTTCGATTAAAAGGGGGTTATTTTATCAAAGAGGCCATCCCATCCTTTCAATTGCACGGCCGATTGGGGAGTTTTGTCAAAACAAGAGCCGATAAACAAGAAACAGATTTACAAAGTGGTAAAATACCTTTCGGAGAAAAATGGGGAATGGAAACGGAAAGTGAATATGGAATACTACATACGGAGAAAGAACGAATCAAAATTCCTTCTGAAAAAGGAGCTTACATGGACTTCTACGACAATGTTTATCAAACTTTACGAAAGCACCATAAAGCAATTGTTTCCGCCCAAGATGGGATTAATTGCCTGAAAGTCATTGATGCGGCTTTTTTGAGTAACCATGAACAAAGGGTGGTTGAACTGTAAAGAGAAGAGAGAAAACTAGAAGAGAGAAGAGAGAAAACTAGAAGAGAGAAAACTAGAAGAGAGAAGAAAGAAAACTAGAAGAGAGAAAACTAGAAGAGAGAAAACTAGAAGAGAGAAAACTAGAAGAGAGAAGAAAGAAAACTAGAAGAGAGAAAACTAGAAGAGAGAAAACTAGAAGAGAGAAAACTAGAAGAGAGAAAAACCTATAATTAATCATTTATGAGCAATAAAACAGAAACGTTATTCAAACAATTTGAACCCGAATTATTGAAAAAAGTCCAACAAGTTGGAATGATTCGAAAATTTAAAACGGATGAGTATTTAATGAAAACGGGTCAAAATATTCGATCTGCAGTTTTGGTTTTGAATGGAATCATCAAAGTTTATAGAGAAGATGATGAAGGGAATGAAATATTCATGTACAATTTACACCCTGGTGAGGCCTGTGCTATTTCGATGACCTGCGCAGTCCGAAATTTATCTAGTCAAATCATGGCCAAAGCATTGGTTGATACAGAAGTTTTGGCGATTCCTATTGAACTCATGGATGAATGGTCAAGCAAATACAAATCTTGGTATCAATTTGTCTTGGAAACTTACCGGTCCCGATTTGAGGAGTTATTGGACACCTTAGATCAAATTGCTTTTCGAAACTTGGATGAACGATTGCTTTGGTATTTAAAACAGCATCAAAAAAGCTTAAATACTCCCATCATTAAAACTTCTTTTACAGAAATTGCTCAAGAACTGAATTCTTCTCGGGAGGTAATTTCCAGACTGATGAAAAAACTGGCAGAAAAAGGCCACATTCGTATGAATAAACAACACATTGAAATTTTGAACCTTAATCTATAAATGTGTTTAAAAATTGGCGCTAGATAAAAAATACCTTTGTTAAGATAGGAACCTACTGAAAATATTCCAAAATCGCGTCTTTGATCAATGCATGGCCTTTTTCATTGGGATGATTTACCTGCGACATCAATTCAACCAATGGACGGCCATCTTTCGCATGTTTTTTAAACAAAGCATAACTGTCTATGATGCCAACTTGGTGCTTTAAGGCCAATTGCTTTATTTGTTCTGCATGTTGATCCAAAGCAGTAGAATCCTCCAGGATATTCACTCGTTGATCGGGACTTGGCGTCAATAAAATCACCTTAATTTTTTTGGCCAAAGCCATTTGGATCATTTTCTCCCAAGCCAATTTCGCACGTTCGAGGCCTACCACACGATCATTCAAGGCATAATCAATGAACAATACATCAGGTCTGTGCACGAGCACCTCCGACTCAAATCTGAGCAAACCTTTCTCTGAATGTTCGCCACCGATGGAAGTGTTGATCACATTGATCACAGCTAATGGATGATTAGATTTAATTGCTTTTAACACCAAATAGGGATAAGACTCCAAGGTATTGACCACCGGAGTTTTAAAATACCCTGCTGGTACAGAATGACCATGAAACACAAGATTGATGGTTCTGTTTTTAGGCCATTCCACCTGCATTTCAGCTTTGATATTGGCTAAATAATTAATTTTAGATACCGATTCCTGAGCAAAAGCCTGCGCAATCATCAAACACATCAAGGCGATAAATAAAAAACGTCTCATCATCTGAATCAATTTAAAAAGATTTCATCCACCAGAAGCAGAGCCCTTTTGTCTTTTGCTCCATGCCACTGCGGAATTTTTTCAAGGGGCTTCGCAATAATTTTCAATTCTTTAAATAGCGTAGGTTTGAATTTCACGTCGATGGCATACAATTCGTGCGTTCTTGTCTCCTTAGGTACAGGAATTTTCAATACCTGTATACGTTTGAATGCTCCACCTGATGTAGATTTTCCCCAAACCTCAATGGATTGTGGGGGAAAAATTCCAGTTGATAATTCTTCCATAATTCTCAAAGAAACGATGGACACAGTTTTCGGAGTTTTAAAATCCAAATTTAATTCCATGTCATTGTTTCGTACTCCTGTCCAGAAATTGGCCCAAGCAGGACTATTAGCGTTGAATGTTCCGAGATTACGATCAAAAAATGATTTAGGGCCATTGGCTTGATGCACTCGATTGAGTGGTAAAACCACCGTAACACTATCTGGTTGAATGGCACATTTATAATATTCAAAAACAGCCTCATCGCTACCAATCCAACCTGTTTTGAAAGCTCTCGCTCGAATGCGTGTGTTGGCACTAACACGAACTTTTCCATCAAAAACAGGAGACTTCAAAGAATCAGGAACCGAACCATCCATGGTGTAGCGAATTTCTACTCCCTTGATCGTATGAAATAAAGTAAGTGGTGCATCCAAATCAAAGATAGTAGATGTATTTTTCAATTCGGGAGGGTTCAGTTTCAATGGATTGCTTCCATCATCCTTGAAACCTCCTATAACTTGTATATTCTTAAATTTAGCACTTAAGTGCTTGATATCATCTTGAGTAAGCGGCGTGTCCCAAAGGTAAACAGCTTGTAACTTTTTGAAAACGGGTAAAACTGCTTGAATATCTGTAAAATTTACTTGTGTACCCGAAAGTGAAAGACTTTTTAAACGATTTAAGGTTTTTAAGACTGATAATCCTTTGGCACTTATGTTGGTAAAATTCAAATCCAATCGCTCTAAATTTTCAAATTGAGCAATCAATTGTAAGTCGGAATCTTTCACAGGTAATTTAGCCAAACTTAAAAAAACCATTTGCTCTTTAATGGCCGTCAGCTCTTCAATCTTTTTGGAATTAAAATCGTTTTTGTTATATATGTTCACCCTTAAAGCTGGAGAATTTTTGGCTATAGGCGTGATTGTTCTATATTCATTAGTCAATTGATCAATTGTCTCAGAATCTGCCGCTGAAAAATCATGATTTTGACCTTCTTGTTGGACAGAATTGAACATTTTATTTCCGATGATTCTAATTGAATCCGACGCGGAAAAATCCACTAACTTTTTGGTAAAACTCGCATTATTCTTGATCCACAAAGAAAGGATCTGATCCTCTTCCGCCGTAAGTTGAGGTTGTCCTGCTTCCGGCATGTGTTTTTCATCTTGCAATGGCAAATGAATGCGTTCCAAAAGCAAACTCAATTCAGGTTTTCCAACCACAAATAGTTTGCCATTTTTGCCACCTTTCAATAAATTCTGTACATCAGACATGTCCAACTCTCCCTTTTTCTTATCAGGATTATGGCAACTGATGCATTTTTTTACCAAAATGGGTTTGACCATGTGTTCAAAAACCAATGCATCTTCCAAATAAATTTGTTCATTTTGTTGAAGCGGAGCCAACAAATAACCGTTCCCATGCGTAAGTTCTGCCCCATAATGACCAGTAGATAGTAGTAAAAGAGAAACCACTGAAATGGAAATTCTAGCAGATAAATTTTGATAAAACGACAAATTTCTAAGCCAATAGATCAAACTAAATACCAAAAACAAAGACACAGCCATCCATTTGTGCAAGAAAATGGTTTCCCCTGAATACCCCGACTCTTTGGAAAGAATTAAGCCAAATATGGTGGTTAGCCCCGTTAATGCAGCTCCCAATATCCATAAATCACCTACCCACTTTTCGATAATTTCTTTGGCGGAGTGATTGGCCTGACTAAACCTGAAAAACTCGTAGATCATCAACATTGCCAAAAGGACAATGGGGAAATGCAATAAAAGAGGGTGAAGCCTACCTACCGACTGAAGCCAAACAGGAACAACTAATTGATCTTCAAAAGCCAATAAAAAAACCAAAAATACCGTCGATGTGAGTACAAATTGCTCAAAAACACCCCTCCATTTTTTATTCATCCTAACTTAAAATATCTCGAACAACTTTTCCTGAAATGTCAGTTAATCGATAACGTCTACCTAAATGTTTAAATATTAATTTCTCGTGATTCAGTCCCAACGTATGTAAGACTGTAGCTTGAAAATCATGCACATGGACTGGATTTTTGATGATGTTGTAACCCAATTCATCCGTTTCGCCATATACCATTCCGGGCTTAATTCCCCCTCCGGCCATCCAAATGCTGAAGCATCTTGGATGATGATCTCGGCCATAATTTTCAGGAGTTAATTTACCTTGACTGTAACTAGTCCTTCCAAACTCGCCACCCCAAATCACCAATGTTTCATCCAACAAACCTCGTTGTTTCAAATCTGTCACCAATGCGGCAGATGCTTGATCGACGTCTTTGGCTTGACTTTTGATTTCAAAAGGAAGGTTTCCGTGTTGATCCCAACCTTGGTGGTACAATTGAACAAATCGAACCCCATTTTCAGAAAGTTTACGAGCTAATAAGCAATTGGCAGCAAAAGTGCCTGGCACAAGGCAATCAGGGCCGTAAAGCTTGACAATATCATCCGATTCTTTGGATAAATCCATGACCTCTGGAACGGCAGTTTGCATCCGGTAAGCCATTTCATATTGTTTGACTTTAGCAGTTATCTCAGGGTCTCCAAATTCCTCATAGGACATTTGATTTAACTGAGCTAATTGATCCAACATATCCCTGCGTTCTTTGCGAGCCATTCCAGCTGGATCATTGATGTACAAAACAGGATCTTCGCCTTTGGAAAACTGAACACCCTGATGGATGGAATCTAAAAATCCGTTGGACCAAAGTTTGGAATATACTCCTTGACCATTTCCAATTCCCCTCGACAATAAAACTGTAAAATCAGGTAGATTTTTATTTTCATTTCCTAAGCCATAGCTCAGCCATGAACCCATACTTGGTCTGTTACCTTGTTGTGATCCCGTTTGCAAAAAAGTCAAAGCAGGATCATGGTTGATGGCCTCTGTGTACATGGATCGAACGACACAAATATCATCCACGATTTTGGAAGTATAGGGCATGATGTCACTGATCCATGTCCCGGATTTTCCATACTGCTTAAAATTTGTGAAAGATGCCGCCAGTGGAAAACTCGCCTGATTGGCGGTCATTCCGGTAAGTCGCTGCTCTCCACGCACAGAAGGAGGTAAATCCATTCCATACATTTCACATAATTTCGGTTTATAATCGAAGGTTTCTAACTGAGAAGGTGCCCCATTTTGAAAAAGGTAAATGACCCTTTTCGCTTTTGGCGCAAAATGTGGAATACCTGGAGTAAAACCTGTATCCTCACGATCTCCACCATTAAGCAAACCTGGAATCATCAATGAACCTAGCGCTACACTACCCAAACCCAAACTCATGGTAGAAAGAAAACGCCTACGATTAAAATTCAGCCCATGTTCTAATATTTCTTTTTCCATAATTTAAGATTTCGTAATGGTTTCTTCCAAATTATAAATGGTATTCACGACTCTCATCATGACAGCCAATTGTTTTTTATCCATTGTTGGACTGATGGGATATTCCCCAACCGCCAATAATTTCACCGCTTGGGATTTGGTGATATGGGCTTGTTGTTTCGCAAAATAGCTGCTCAAAACACTTAGTTCTTTTTCAGAAGGATTTCGACAAACAATGAGTCTAAAGGCTTTTTTGATTTTATCCAGTGAGCTACTTTTTTCCACCAACAATTTGGCAGCTAAAACCCTTGATGCTTCAAGAACGGTCGGATCATTCAACATCAAAAGTGCTTGCAAAGGAGTATTGGTTTTTAGCCTTTTCACCTCACA
>JBILRJ010000095.1:0-9444 GCA_044372695.1 Spirosomataceae bacterium | reverse complement strand
TGCCTAAAATTGTGCTTGCTGCCGGGGTTTTGAATCAAACACCCTTGGATTGGTCAGGAAATATTCAACGAATTTGTCGCGTTCTTTCGGATGCACAAAGTAGTCAGGTAGAAATTCTTTGTTTGCCCGAATTATGTATATCTGGTTACGGATGTGAGGATCAGTTCTTGTCGGAATACACCATTGAAAAATCCTGGGAATCGCTTTTGGAAATACGGGATTTAGTTTCCCATACCATGCTTTGGGTGGGTTTGCCCATTTTTTTTGAGGGAAAAATTTTCAATGTAGTGGCTTGTTTGTACAACAAAAAAATACATGCCCTGATTCCTAAGCAGTTTTTGGCAAACGATGGTGTGCATTATGAAGCCAGATGGTTTCATCCTTGGCCAAAGAATCAACGAGTGAATTTTGCCAAAAATGGACTTAATGTTCCTTTGGGCGATTACCGGATACAATTTGCTGATTTTTGTTTAGGCATTGAAATTTGCCAAGATGCTTGGGAGGGGGATTTTCGTCCTGCACATGGATTGGCAAAACGAGGAGTGTCCATTATTTTCAACCCCACCGCATCGCATTTTTCTTTTGCCAAATCTGATACACGCCAAAAATTGGTTTTAGAGGGCGCCTCCATCATCAAAGGAGCCTATGTTTTTGCGAATATGCTAGGCAATGAATCCGGAAAAATCATTTTTGATGGTGACGCTTACATAGCTCAAAATGAATCAATTTTGGCACAAACCAAACGATTTTCCTTCAAAGATGCTGAAATGATCATTTCAGAAGTTGAATTAATGACAATGACTTCCTCTGGTTTGGATTTAATTCAGGTTAAAAAATTGGATTCAATTTCAGACAATTCTCCACAAAATATTGACTCGATTGAGCAATGGGAATTTTCTGAATATAAAAAAGAAGAAGAATTTGCAAGAGCGGTGTCATTAGGTCTTTGGGATTATCTCCGTAAGTCTTATTCCAATGGTTGGGTCATTTCCCTTTCTGGCGGTGCTGATTCCTCCGCAATTGCTAGTTTGTGCTATTTGAGCTTGCAATTGGCTGCCAAAGATTTATCTTTTGAGGAAATACAGCAAAAACTTTCTTACATACCTTGGATGAAACAAGTTGAGAATTTGGAAGAATTAACAACTAAATTGCTAACAACAATGTACCAGGGGACTCGGAATTCCTCCGATAGTACCCGAGAATCAGCCTTAAACTTGGCGAATTTTATTCGTTCCGACCACTTTGAAATAGAAATAGATGCTCTTGTTAGTAATTACCAACAATTAATTGAAGGGGTTTTAAAACGACCTTTAACTTGGGAATCAGATGATATTGCCCTTCAAAATGTACAAGCTCGGGTAAGAAGCCCAAGTATTTGGATGATCGCTAACATCAAAAATGCTTTGTTATTAGCCACATCGAATCGTTCAGAGGCAAGTGTAGGGTATGCTACCATGGATGGTGATACTTCAGGTTCCATTTCTCCCATTTCAGGTATAGATAAAAGCTTTTTACGAAAGTGGTTGAAATGGTTGGAATCGAAGGGTTTGAACAATGATTTAAAAGTACAAGGTTTATCATCTGTCAATCAATTGGAACCAAGTGCCGAATTAAGACCTTTGGAAACCAAGCAAATTGATGAAGAAGATCTGATGCCTTATCCGATTTTAAATTCGATTGAAAGATGGGCATTTTATGATAAAATTTCGCCGAAGGAATGTTTAGCGAATTTAAAAAAGGAGTATGGCCAACAGTTTCCGGAGGAAAAACTGCTGGAGTTTTGCCAAAGGTTTTTCAGACTATGGGCCAGAAACCAATGGAAACGGGAACGTTATGCGCCTGGTTTTCATGTGGATGATTATAGTTTAGACCCTAAGTCATGGCTTAGATTTCCAATCTTATCAGGAGGATTGGAGAAAGATTTATTTTAAATACAACAAAATGTTATTAGTCGTAGATATAGGGAATACCGACATTGTTTTTGGTTTTTATGATCAAGGGACTTGGAAAGAAATATTACGTTCTTCCACTCATCAACCTTGGACGGCCATGCGAATGGAAAATTGGATTAGGCAAGAATGGGTAGAAAAGAAAATTGGATCCATCAAACCTCAAAGTTTAACCATTTCCTGCGTGGTGCCTGGTATTTTATCTCAAATTCAAAGGGGATTGGAGTCGTGGTCAGGTCTAAAAGCCTTAGTGGTTGCTAGTCCGCTCTACCGTTTACCTAATTTCCCCATTCAAGTTATCAGTCCCGATGAAATAGGATCCGATTTGGTAGCTAATTCAGTTTATGCATTTGAAAATTATCAAACAGATGTTTTGATTGTAGATTTTGGTACAGCCTTGACGTTCACCTTAGTGAATTCTGCTGGTAAAATGGAGGGTGTTTCCATCGCTCCAGGATTAAAAACCGCTGTTAAATCATTGTTTTCACAAACTGCCCAATTGCCAGAGGTACCTTTAGAGGTTCCTGAATCTGCATTGGGTTTTGATACCGTATCCGCCATTCAAGCAGGTATATTATGGGGTTACGTGGGGATGGTAAAAGAAATGATTTCCCGTGTAAAAGAAGAGAAGGGTGAACACATTAAAGTGTTAGCTACCGGTGGATTATCTTCCATTTTGACGCCTTTGCAAAGTTATTTTGATGAGGTAAACAAGCTAATTACCTTGGAAGGACTACGGATTATCTCTCAAAAACAATTATGATGCAAAAAAATACCCCTAAGTCGAATCAATATTTTTTTCCAGCGGAATGGCATCCACACGTTTCTACCTGGATCACTTTTCCGCACAATGATCATTCATGGCAAAAGGATAAATTATCTAAGATGTATCCGGAGTATTTTGCGCTAATCAAAGCTATTTCACAGGGTGAAATGGTCAACATCAACGTGGATAATGAAAACTTAAAGTCGTTTATTATAAGTCAATTAGCCATTTATGGAATTGATGAAAATAAAATCAATTTTCATCTACATCCCACCAATGATGCTTGGTGCCGAGATCATGGACCCGCTTTTTTGATTAAAAATGGAAGCTCAGAACGAATCATGGTAGATTGGGGATACAATGCTTGGGGAGGAAAATATCCACCCTATGATGATGACAATCGATTACCACGCGCCATTTCTGAGGAATTAAATTTGCCCATACTTAGTCCAGGAATTATCATGGAAGGCGGTTCTGTCGAATTCAATGGAGCAGGAACGGTCTTAACCAGCCGATCTTGTCTATTAAATAAAAATAGAAATCCTCATCTAA
Source organism: Spirosomataceae bacterium (assembly GCA_044372695.1). Lineage (GTDB taxonomy): Bacteria > Bacteroidota > Bacteroidia > Cytophagales > Spirosomataceae > Aquirufa. Next base: position 6,177 of record JBILRJ010000095.1, on the reverse strand, counting down.
CTCAAGAGCAAATTGAGACTTATTTATGCGATTTTTATGGGGTCTCTCAAGTTTTATGGGTTTCGGATGGAATCGTTGGAGACGATACAGATGGACACATAGATGATACTGTTCGTTTTGTCAATGAGGACACGGTTATTACCATGGTAGAACCCAAAGTAGACGACGATAATCATGCGGTACTAGCTCAGAATTTACGTGAATTAAAACAAATGAAGCTACTTTCTGGTAAACCCTTGAACATCATCGAGATCCCTATGCCAGATCCTGTGGTCATTGATGAATTCAGAGCACCGGGTTCCTATGCCAATTTTTATATTTGCAATGCAGCAGTGATAGTTCCCATTTTTCATTGTCCTCAAGATGAATTTGCTTTGCAAACTTTGTCCCAGTTATTTGTTGATCGGCCTGTAATTGGCTTGTCGGCACGAGAAATCATCTGGGGCCAAGGAAGTTTCCATTGTTTGACACAACAAGAGCCTATGCCATGCCAATAAAACGAAAGGGGCTTTTGGGAGTTTTACTCCTTTTGTTCTTGGGTGCTTGTCAAAAAAAGATCATTCCTTTAGCTCAGAAACAAGACATTCAATCTGCCCCCAAGGTCATTGAACAGCCAAAAATCAAACGCATTAGTTTGCATTTAAAAAGTATTAAGGCCAATGATTTGCAAGAGAATTTGAGCCTTTATGATGAATTACTTGTAAATTATTCGATTTCAGTAATTGAGGGAGATCACATCATTCAAACATATTCTTCGTTTAAAAAATTGGGGAATATCAGACAAAATCAAATCATACTTTTGGACTCACTCCAATTATCTCCCATTGAATTGAAAAAAAACCAGAAAGTAGGCATTCAGATTTCACTTTGGGAAATGGATAATTACGATCAAATTACCAAGGCATTTAATCAATTAAATACAGTGGGTGGCATCTTGCAAGTACCCATTGCCTTAGCGGAATGGAGTTCTGTGAGTAACCCTTTAGGATGGTTTTTATGGGGTACCCGTGTAGGAGGTTTGGGGATGTATTTTTTATCTAAATTTGATCAAAACGATTTATTGGGAGTTTCTGAAATCGTTTGGTCTTATGATGAAATTCCCAAGGGAAAGGTCGATCGCTTTAAAAAAGGAAATTGGATTGGGGGTAAAAAAGGAATTGATAGGTTTGATTATCAATTTACTTATCAAATTAAATCTTTGATGGATCAATAAAATTATTTTATGCTGGATAATTCGTAATTTTGTCAGCTTGTTGTCGTTTATATGTTTTAATCTTCAGGCAAATCTCTTTTAGCATGTCAATCAATTCAATATATAAAGTTTATTTTTTCGCATTATTTTCCTTTTTCACCTTTTCGGTTTTGGGCCAAAACAGGGATTTAATCCAAATTGGTCCCAAAAAAATTGGTTCTGAACGCTTTTTAGCTGATTATCGCAGATTAATCGAAAGTGACAGTATTCGACCTGAAAATAAAGATAAATTTTTAGCGGACTACATCGATTACCATTACAAAATTTTATCAGCAGAATTGGATAAAATTCCAGAATCAGTGGGATTTCAAGAAGAGTACCAAAGTTTTCGAAAAGAGCTAGCTAGTCCTTATTTAATTGATAATGATAAGGTCAATGATTTCGTGAAAGAAGCCTATGCGAGATTAAAGGATGAAAAAAAAGTCGCTCATATTTTAGTGAAATTACCGGCAAATCCCACAGTGGGAGATACGATTGTCGCTTTTCAGAAGATTCAGAATATTTATAAACGTTTGGTATCCAAAGAGGATTTCGCTGTTTTAGCAGCCAAATTTTCGGAAGATGAAGCCACGGCAAGTAAAGGAGGTAATTTAGGTTACATCACCAGTATGCAAACCCAATATGCTTTTGAAAATGAAGTATATGCCTTGAACATAGGTTCTTATTCTCGGCCAATCAGAACGAAAACGGGCTATCACATCATTAAATTGATCAATCAACGACCTAATCAAGGCAAAATTCGATTGGCACACATTTTGGTTTCAGTGGGGGTAAATGCTTCCACCAATTTACAAGTAGAAGCTAAAAATAAAATTGATCAGGTAGAGGCTTATTTGGCAAAGGGTGAATCATTTGAAGTAGTTTGTAAAAACTTTTCGGAAGATCCTTATTCCTTGGGTCGCGGCGGAGAGCTTCGTAGATGGTATTACTCATCTGATTTAAGTGAGGAATTGCAGGATAAATTATTTTCTTTGCAACGATTGGGTGATGTTTCTAAGTCCGTTAGAACAAATTTGGGCTGGCAAATTTTTAAATTGTTGGATAAAAAGCCCGTGTTGACATTTGATGAAATGAGTGAATATCTGCGTCAAAAGGTATTGACAGATCCAGACCGTGCTAATCTTGTTCGTATAGCATTTATGAAGCGAGTAAGAAGAGAGAATCAAATGATTTTGGATGAAGCGAATAAGAAAATAGCCATTGAGCGATTTAGTAGGGACCGAGTTGGAGATGAGGCTTTTTTGAAATTTAGGCTTTTCAGTATTTCTGACAAATCATTTACCATTCAAGATTTTTATTCTTTCATCGTTTCTCAGCAAAAAAGGAAGCTTAAAGAAATGGGCTATTTGCCAACTATTTCTGAATCTGATTGGTTGGAAGATTTCATTGATCAAAATACTTTGCAATTAGAGGAGCAACAATTGGAGAAAAAATATCCTGCCTTTAAAGAACAAATGCAAGAATTTTTGGAAGGAAGTCTTTTTAGTAAAATAACGGAAAAAATGATTTATGAACCATCATTGGATTCTTTAAATCAAGCTAAATTTTACAAAGAACATGTTTCAGAGTTTGTGCTACCCAATCGAGTTTTGGCTAAACTGATTTCGGCAGATAGTCCCAAAACCCTCACCGATGCTTTGGAATTGTTAAAAGTATCTCCATATCCGATGAACAAACGGTACCCCGATATCAATTTCAAATTGAATACAAGTGAACTGACGGATAATGCTTCTAAATTGATTTCAGAATTGCAATTGTTGATGCTTAAGAACAAAGATTATGTGTTGGAGGTAAGCGGTCACATAGACGCTAGTGAAGCGGATACCTTGGTTACTTCACGCATTGAGAAAATAATCAAATTAGTTGCCAAAAAAGGCATACTTTCTCATCGTTTTATTGAAAAAGAGGAGGGTAAATTGAGTTCTGTTTCGAAAACTGATAAAGCCAAAAATGCTAGAGTTAGCTTTAAATTTTATTCTCAATCGATGGATGATGTGGTTAAAAGGTTCAATTCCATCAAACCAAAAAGTTTAGAGGCACAAGAAACTTATTTTTTAAATGGAGAAAATCCATTTGTGGATGCATCAGGTGGCCAAATAGGAAAAAGAAACATCGAGGATAATGGCAGATTTGTTTATGTAGAAATTATTAAGTCAGAGCCTCAACGAATTAAGACTTTTGATGAAACAAGAAGTACAATTATTCGTAACTTGCAAGTTAAGTTGGAAAAAGAGTGGTTAGCCAATTTGAAACGCAATCACCCTTACCAAATAAATCAAGAAGAATTACAAAAATTAATGCAATAATAATTATATGATGAAATCGATGAAGTGGGTTTTCCTTTTTGCTTGGGTATGTAATAGCTTATTTACCTATGCCCAAGAAGAGCAAAAGGGTCAATTATTGGATAAAATTGTCGCGAAAGTAGATAATCATTTTGTTTTAAAATCAGAAGTTGAACAGCAATATCAGCAATATCAAGTAAGTGGTCAGCCCAATACTCCCGGGAAATGTCAGATTTTGGAAAGTTTAGTGATCAACAAATTGATGTTGGCCAAAGCGGAAATAGATTCAGTTATTGTAGAAGATAAACGTGTTGAAGCCGAATTGAATTCTAGAATGGAGCAAATGGAGCAACAATATGGTACTGCTAAAAACATTGTAGAAGCCTTTGGGAAGTCCATCATCAATTTAAAAGAAGACTTACGGGTCTCTTTAAAAGAGCAATTGACAGGGCGCAAAATGCAAGAAAAGATTTCTGAAAATGTCAAAATAACACCCAAGGAAGTTGAAGCCTTTTACAACATTATTCCCAAAGATTCATTACCCTATTTACCATCTGAAGTGGAAGTTGGACACATTGTCCGTTTAGCCAAACCGAATGCCAATGAAAAGCAGGATTTGATCAACAAGCTTTTGGATTACAAAAAAAGAATTGAAAAAGGCGAATTATTTGAAGAATTGGCAAAACTTTATTCAGAAGACTTGGGTAGTGGTAGAAAAGGAGGAGATTTAGGCTTTTCTAAACGTGGTCAAATGGTGGCACCTTTTGAAGCGGCCGCACTGAAGTTGAAACCTAACATGATGTCTGATGTGGTTGAGTCGGAATTTGGTTTTCACCTTATTCAATTATTAGAAACCCGCGGTCAAGAATATCACGCAAGGCATATTCTTTTACGTCCTGATTATCAAAAATTGGATTTAGGTGAACCTACTAAATTTTTAGACAGTATTCGAATCCTAATTCAAAGAGATTCCTTAAAGTTTGAACAAGCAGCTTCTTTGCATTCTGAAGATAAGATGACGCAAGATGCAGGTGGAATGTTGTTAGATGTAAACACAAGAACTTTGCGTATTCCATTTGATAGCAGCATGGAACCTGGTTTGTATTTTTCATTGGATTCAATGACCGTTGGGACAATTTCTGTGCCGATCCCTTACCGAACAGAGGATGGACGTAGTGCTGTTCGTATTTTGTTTTACAAAATTAAGCATCCACCACATTATGCCAATTTGAAAGATGATTATCAAAAATTGTCCAGTATTGCACTAAATCGCAAAAGAAACGATGCCATTGATAATTGGTTTTTGACAGCCAAAAAAGATGTTTTTATTTACATTGATGAAGAATACATCGACTGTAAGATATTAAGTGGAGAGCAGAAGGTCGAATAGCTATGGAAGGAGACGTTCAGTTAGCTGAAAATTTATTCAAAGACGTAAATCGCTTGAAACATGAAATTTCAAAGCGAATCATTGGACAACATGAGACGGTTGAATTTCTGATCAATGCGCTCCTTAGTAAAGGCCATTGTTTGTTGGTGGGAGTCCCTGGTTTAGCTAAAACGAGGTTGGTTCATACGATATCTTCCTTGTTTGATTTAGATTTTCATCGCATTCAATTTACGCCTGATTTAATGCCATCTGATATTATCGGAATTGAACTATTGGATAAAGATCGGAATTTCATTTTCAATAAAGGTCCTGTTTTTACCAACATTGTGTTGGCTGATGAAATTAATCGGACTCCACCCAAGACGCAATCTGCCTTGTTGGAAGCCATGCAAGAGAAAACAGTCTCTGTAGGTGGTGTTAGTCACGAATTACCGAATCCGTTTTTTGTGTTGGCAACTCAAAACCCCATCGAACAAGAAGGCACTTACCCGCTTCCAGAAGCTCAATTAGATCGTTTTTTGTTCATGCTCAAATTGGATTATCCTTCGTTTGAGGAAGAGTTAGAAGTGGTCAAAATGAGTCAGTTGGATGATTTAGCCGTTTCTGAACCTATTTTAAGCGTTCATCAACTTTTGAGTTATCAAAATTTGGTTCAACGCGTACCTGTGCCAGATCAATTGATTGAAACTGCGGTAAAATGGGTACAGTCTACAAGACCTAAATCCGACTCATCATCGAAATTCAGTCGCGAGTATTTGTCATGGGGTGCTGGTCCACGAGCCTCCCAGAGTTTGATATTAGCTGCTAAATGTAGAGCAATTTTACAAGGTAGATTTTCTCCTAATTTAGAGGATCTTAAAGCGGTAGCAATTCCTGTTTTACAACACCGTATCATACCTAATTACAAAGCAGAAGCAGAAGGGCTTAGTGCAGCTGATTTAATTGAGCAAATTATTTTGATGTAAGAGGTATGATGTAAGAGGTATGATGTATGATGTATGATGTATGATGTATGATGTATGATGTATGATGTATGATGTATGATGTATGATGTATGTATGTAAGAGGTAAGAGGTATATATTTAGGGAGTGTGGAGTGTTCGAGTGTGGGAGTGTTCACTAAGCCTTTTTCTTCTCTCTTCTCTCTTCCAGTTTTCTCTCTTCCAGTTTTCTCTCTTCCAGTTTTCTCTCTTCCAGTTTTCTCTCTTCCAGTTTTCTCTCTTCAAGTTTTCTCTCTTCTAAACTTCCAC
>JBILRJ010000094.1:0-9475 GCA_044372695.1 Spirosomataceae bacterium | reverse complement strand
AAATACCCCAAAGGGTAAACCAAAGCTTGCATACCTTAAAAAATACCCAGTGGTAGTTTGAGCCTTGATCGCAGAAAAAAACAAAACAATGACAGGCAATAAGATCTGAAGTAAACCAAACACATACCACTTTCTACGATTTTTAGGTAATTCCATCAGCCATCTCCGAACAAAAAAACCAAAAAAGAAGAGTAAAACACTTCCAATTTTAAAGCCAAAAGTCGTGTATAGGTTATTAGTCCACACCCACTGATCAGAAAGAATGGTGAGAGTTCTTTTAAATAGATTGATAGGCGTTGAGGGTTCAATCCAGCCTTCAATTGATCCATTAGCGGATAAATAATTGCGATATTGCAGGGCAGCATCTGCTTGATAGGCTAAAAAATATTGTCCAGGTCCTTTGATCATCCACCATCCAAAGGGGATCAATATGAAGACTACCCCCACTAAAAATCGCTTAACTACAAGATTTTGCGGCCAATAAAAAAAAGTATATATCAATTGCCCTACTAAAACAAGGGCTGTGAGATAGGTACTAAAAAGAGCCCCAAGACTAGCTAATGTCCAACCGATGAAATACGAATTTTTGATTTTATCCGAATCTTTGGGATGTATAATCATCCAAAAATAATAGTTACTGAGGGTAGTAAAAAAAAGACTAGTTGTGTAATTTCTAGCTTGCTGACTAAATATAACAAAAAAGGGCTCCATTGCGGCTAAAGCCAAAACTGCTATAGCCCAAATCAATTTTGGGGAATTTTTTTTCGCCCAAAGGTACATGACTAAAAGCGTCAGCATATTAAAAAGCACAGATACCCCGCGCAATGCACCATCACTTTTTCCAAAGACCCATGCGGTCAGTTTTAAGGCCATATCATGAAAAAGGCTATTTCCACTTACATCACCCCTGGCATCAACATCGAGCCAGGCTTGAATCCCGCGAGGACTCCAAAAATCTGAAGGAGTAAAAGTAGAATCAGGATTCATCAAGGCTACCATTCCCCCTATATTGGTATTTCCTACCGCAATTAATGCACTTTGCTTTTCATCTCCAAACAGACCGTATTCCCCTATGTGATAAACACGAATCATCAACGCAAAGAACATCAAAACAAAAAACAAAAAAAGAAGTAGGTACCTTTTATCCATGTGCAGTTAGATTTTTACATAAAATCAAAAATCACTTGATTAGACAACCAAGTGATTTTTGTACAATTTAAGAAAAAATATTCAAATTTCTCAAGATCCGCATGCCTCACAAGCTTCTGGATTATCTAAAGAACAAGACATGTCTGATCGGTTTTGATCATTACTTGAATCAAAGGAAGCTGCTGCTGTGGTAGCATGGGCTGCATATTGCAATTCAGATTCATGAACAATGTTAGTTTGCTCAATAGCTGATTCGGCTTGTTTTTCAACAGTGAACTTAATCGCATCAGCAGCAGCCTTGGTACGTAAATAATACATACCTGTTTTCAAACCTAACTTCCAAGCATGAAAGTGCATCGAAGTTAATTTACCAAAATTCACATCTTGAATGTGAATGTTCAAGCTCTGCGACTGGCAAATGTAAGCTCCACGTTCAGCGGCCATTTCTAAAATGGTTTTTTGCTTAATTTCCCAAACAGTTTTGTATAGCTCCTTCAGGTCTTGAGGGATTTCAGGAATATTTTGAACTGAACCGTTGGCCGAGATCAACTTATTTTTCATGGTATCATTCCACAAATTCAACTTGATCAAATCTTTCAATAAGTGTTTATTCACAATGGCAAACTCACCAGACAACACACGTCTTGCATAGATGTTAGACGTGTAGGGCTCAAAACACTCATTGTTTCCAAGTATTTGACTGGTTGATGCGGTTGGCATCGGGGCAACCAATAAAGAATTACGAACACCATTCTCAACAACTAGTCTACGAAGATTCTCCCAATCCCAACGTCCTGAACTTGGTGTAACGTTCCACATATCAAATTGGAAAACCCCTTTTGAAATAGGTGAACCCTCCCAAGTAGAATAAGGACCTTCTACTTTCGCTAGTTCCATGGATTGTTCCATAGATGCAAAATAAATTGTTTCGAAGATATCCTTGTTCAATTGTCTAGCTTGATCTGATTCAAAAGGCATTCTCAACATGATGAACACGTCGGCCAAACCTTGTACTCCTAAACCAATCGGACGGTGACGCAAGTTGGAATTTTGAGCTTCAGGAACAGGATAATAATTAACATCGATAATTTTGTTCAAATTACGCGTTGCCGTTTTAGTTACCTCATACAACTTCGCATGATCAAACTCTAAAACACCCTGATCATTGGCTTTTACATATTTTGGAAGAGCTAAGGACGCCAAGTTACAAACTGCTACTTCATCTTTGGAAGTGTATTCCATGATTTCAGTACACAAATTGGAAGACTTGATCGTGCCTAAATTTTTCTGATTTGATTTATTGTTGGCGTGGTCTTTGTAAAGCATGTACGGAGTACCTGTTTCGGTTTGAGATTCTAAAATCTTGAACCACAATTCTTGTGCTTTTACTACAGTTCGCGCCTTGCCCGCAAGTTCATATTTATTATAAAGGGCTTCAAACTCATCGCCGAATGTATCTGACAAACCTGGACACTCGTGTGGACAAAACAATGACCACTCTTCATTACTTTCCACACGTTTCATGAACAAATCAGGGATCCAAAGTGCATAAAACAAATCGCGAGCACGCATCTCTTCTTTTCCGTGGTTCTTTTTCAACTCAAGAAAGTCAAAAACATCCGCATGCCATGGTTCAAGGTATATCGCAAAAGAACCTTTCCGTTTCCCACCTCCCTGATCTACGTACCTTGCTGTGTCATTGAAAACGCGCAACATGGGAACAATACCATTTGAGGTGCCATTAGTCCCTTTGATGTAAGAACCTGTTGCTCGGATGTTATGAATGCTCAAACCAATTCCACCAGCAGATTGAGAAATTTTCGCTGTTTGCTTAAGCGTATCGTAAATACCTTCGATCGAATCATCTTGCGTAGTCAATAAAAAACAAGACGACATCTGTGGCTTAGGAGTTCCTGCATTAAACAAAGTCGGAGTGGCATGAGTAAACCATCGCTCAGAAAGCAAATTGTAAGTATCAATCGCTGCAGCAATGTCTGTACCATGGATACCCACCGCTACGCGCATCAACATGTGTTGAGGACGCTCAGCAATTTGATTATCCAATTTCAATAAATAGGATTTCTCAAGGGTTTTGAAACCAAAATAATCGTAACCAAAGTCTCGGTCATAGATGATGGCTTCATCCAATTCAACCGCATTGTTTTTAATGATATCGTATACCTCCCTAGACAAAAGCGCCGCATTCTCTCCTGTCTTTGGATCGATGTAGGTAAAGAGTCTTTTCATGGTCGCAGAAAAAGACTTCAAAGTATTCTTGTGAAGATTTGAAATCGCAATACGCGCAGCTAAAATAGCGTAGTCTGGATGCTTGGTCGTAAGCGATGCTGCTGTTTCGGCAGCCAAGTTGTCTAGCTCAGTGGTTTTAACACCATCATACAAGCCAGAAATCACCTTACGAGCAACCTCCAAAGGTTGAACAAAGTAAGGATCCAGGCTGTAGCAAAGCTTTTCAATGCGTGCTGTGATTTTGTCAAATTTTACTGACTCTCGACGACCGTCTCTTTTAAATACGTACATGTTTGCGATATATAAATTTTTAAACTTTTAAATCAATGCTATAAATATTAAAACACATTTGGCTTAATCTTGTTTCATTAAATCAAACCTCAAAGCTGGCTTCATCTTTCCCTCGTTTCATGAGCAAAATATGATCAATGGCCTCTTTCTGGTTTTCTTTCTAAAACTTGTAAAGTTTTGTTTTGTTTGGCTATTCTTGGCTCAAAAACTGACACGTTTTCGACTACTTGGGCACTATGTAAAATTAGAAAAAAATCGACCTCTATGCAAACATTTATTCTTGTACTTTTCAAGGAAAAAAAAAGCTGTATTTGAAATACACAAGGTAAGTGGCCACAAGTCAAATCATTAAGCGCAAACGTCTTTGAAAAGTACCAGAAAAAAAAATTTAGAAATTTTTAATTTATTTTTTGGTCATAAAAGCTTGCAAAAACAAGACAAAATTGTTAACTGAAAAGTTTGGATTTTTTTAAAATAATTTTTATTTTTGCATCCCGATTGAGAAGAAGTTCAGTTAGAAAATTTTCAAAACAAAAAAAACGACGGCCGGGAATCGTCCTTATACAATTACAAATATGAAAAAAGACATCCACCCAGAATACAAGCAAGTTGTATTTCATGATTTATCAGCTGATTACAAATTTTTGACTCGCTCATGCGTAGCAACAACTGAAACAACTGAATTTGAAGGTTCAACTTACCCAGTGTTCAAACTAGAGGTTTCTTCACAATCTCACCCATTCTACACAGGTAAAAATGTGTTATTAGATACTACAGGACGTGTTGACAAGTTCAATAAGCGTTACGCAGCGAAAAAATAATTCTTTTCGTTCACATCCCAAAAAAGCCTCTCCCTACAAAGAAGAGGCTTTTTTAATGACCCATGCACAGAACTTGCACCATGTATAATATTTATGCAACTTTGTCCATCCAAATCAATTTCCAAAATGTGGACTTCCATTTGCCTTTTTAATGACTCCAGCCTCAGCGAAAAATTAAGGCCTATCACTGACCATAGAAATATTTGGGATCTACTCATTGGCACTTCCACCATAAAAGAAAAATGGCAAGGCCTTTGTAGAACAGAATTAACTTTCCATCATGACCCCAACTCCTTCCCTTGGCCGAAGGCTGACATCTACCTATTAGGATCTGCGCTACCCACTCCTCTTCTGATTCAACAACTTTCTGAACTAAATGCAGAATCAAGTCTTTTTGTACAAAACCAATTAATTGCATTTAAAAGCAAAGCCCTAAAATTGGATACTCAGAAGCTTTATAGGACAGAAATAGAGGCTGAAAAAACCTATTTAAGCGAATTGGAAGATTCCATCAAATGGAATTCGTTTTTTCTACGAAATGAGATTCAAAAAATGAATTTACCAGCACGGGATTTAAGGCAAGCGGGGAACCTTCTCATACATCCTGAAAATTGTTCGATAGAATCCAGCGCGGAAATCAAAGGAAGCATCTTAGATGCAAGCACCGGCCCCATTTACATTGGAAAAAATGTGCAAATTAACATCGGCACACTGATACAAGGCCCAGCTTGTATCCTCGAAGGAGCATCCACTAACATAGGCGCAAAAATACGACCCAATTGTACCATTGGACAAGGATGTAAAATAGGGGGCGAAATAAATCAATCCATCTTTTACCCTTTTAGTAACAAAGCTCACGATGGCTACATTGGAAGTTCCATCATTGGGTCATTCTCTAATTTGGGTGCATTAAGTTCCTGTTCTAATCTGAAAAACGACTTAAAAGCCGTAGAACTTTACGATTACACGACTAAAAACTACCGAATTACAACCGAGAAAAATCTAGGTGTTTTTATGGGCGATTATGTAACAACAGGCATTACAACCAAATTCAATACCGGCACGAGCATAGGAAGTCATTGCAACCTCAGTTCCAAGGAATTCCTTCCTAAGTACGTTCCTTCTTTTACTTGGGGTGAATTCCCTGAGCTGACAAGCTATCGCTTTGAGAAGGCTTTACAAGTGGCTAAAGCTTGGATAAATTTAAAAGCGCAACATATCCCAGAAAATCTACCGCAAAGAATGGAAGAAATTTGGAAAGAGAAGTCAACTTTCCGAACTTAGCTCTTTATCTTTTTTGAAGTTTAAGCATGCTGTTTCAAGACATCCCTGGATTAGAATCAACCAAGCGACATTTAACAAAATCGGTGCAAAACCAACACGTTGCACACGCTCAATTGTTTCATGGCCCAGCAGGAGGTGCCCAACTAGCCATGGCACTAGCCTTCATTTCCTATTTATTTTGCCAAAACAAAAACGAATCTGACGCTTGTGGCACATGTCCAAGTTGCCAAAAAGTACGCAAAGGAATACACCCTGATGTTGTTTACTTATTCCCAAGCGCCACCAATAAAAAAATTACCAAAGATCCTGAATCGGATCTATTTCTGCCTGAATGGCGGCAATTTATCCTCGAATCACCCTACCGAACAATAGCTGATTGGTTGACCTTCATAGGTGTTGAAGGCTTGAAACAAGGTAATATTCCAGTGTTAGATATAAGGAAATTAGCTTCAAAAACGAGCATAAAGCCATTTGAAGCACCCTTCCGAGTAGTATTGATTTGGAACTCAGAATTACTTCATCCGAGTTCAGGCAATGCATTATTAAAGAACCTTGAAGAACCTCCTCCGGGCACTTTATACATTTTGGTTTGTTCAGATACAAGCAAACTGTTGATAACCATTTTATCCAGAACCCAAAGAATTAACATTCCTTCTGTAGAGGCTGAGCAATTGGCCAACTTTCTGGTTAAAAAACAAAGCATAGAACAAGAAAAAGCCTTACAAATCGCTTGGAACACCGAAGGCAACATATCTTTGGCCATCGATAAAGCAAAAAACGAAAATTTAACCATGTCCACTTGGTTTTCGGAATGGATGAGAGCTGTTTACTCCAAAAATTTAACCAAATTGGTTTCATTAGCCGACAAATTCGATGCTCTGGCCAAAAATGATCAAAAAGCACTTTTGATTCATGGTTTATATATCTTTAGACAATGTGTTTACCAAATTACAGGTGCCCAACAATTAATTAAATCCTTGGATCAAGAAAAAGCCTTTATTGCTAATTTTGCCAAAACACTTTCCCCTGAAATCATTGGAATGATGTCAGAAAAAATGTCTGCTGTGCATTATCACCTAGAAAGAAATGGTCGAGCTAAAATCCTACATTTAGATTTATCTCTGAATTTGATCAAAATATTTAGTTCAGCCAAAAAGCTACAAACGAATGCAAAAAATTAAAATTGGAACCAGAAACTCGGAATTAGCACTTTGGCAAGCCAATTACATCGGCCATTTGTTGCAAAGTCAGGGACTTTCCTATGAACTTGTTGCCATTAGCACAAAAGGAGACCAAATTTTGGATCGATCACTTTCCAAAATTGGATCAAAAGGAGTTTTTACCGAAGAATTGGAAGAAATGCTTCGTTCAGGTGAAATTGACATTGCTCAACACTCTGCCAAAGATTTACCCTCCAGCTTGCCAGACGATTTAGAATTAATTGCTTTCACAGAGCGTGAAAATGCGCATGACGTGGTTTTGAGTCTTCAAAAAGACCTCCAATTAAATCAGGTAAAACCACTCATCATTGGGACTTCATCCACCCGAAGAAGAGCGCTCATACAAAATAAATATCCCCAACATCAATTGGTAGAAATGCGTGGTAATTTACAAACCCGCTTGGAAAAATTGAAAAATGGGGCTTGCGATGCCATGATTCTTGCCTTTGCAGGCGTCCATCGAATGAATATGGAGGAATTCATTACTGAGCATCTTCCCATCCATGCATTCATTCCAGCCGTTGGACAAGGTTCTGTGGCCATACAATCAGCCAAAAATTTGGATGATTCCATTCGGGAAAAAATCAGAAAAGCCTGCAATCACTCAGATACAGAAAAATGCTTATTAGCAGAAAGAACAATGCTTGGAAGCTTGGATGGAGGCTGTAGCGTTCCAGTTTACGGGCATGCCACCCTAGCTAATCAAGAAATCCAACTGACCGCTGGTGTACTTAGTTTGAAAGGAGATATTCGCATGGAAGTGAGTCACACAGGAATTTACCCTTTAGAGCTAGGGCAAAGAACAGCCAATGAACTCATCCAAAAAGGTGCACAAGAATTATTGAAAGAAATAAGACGACAATTAAACCAAGAATGACATGTCAAAAAAAATACTAATCACAGGATCAAATGGATTGTTAGGTCAAAAATTGGTGCAATTGTTATCCCAAAAAGAAGGCATTCAATTAATTGCGACAGCCGTTGGGACAGATCGTTTAAATACCAACACGGGTAACTATGTTTATGAATCCATGGACGTCACAGACTCAGAAAACGTCATGGCCATCTTTGAAAAACACCAGCCAGATGTGTTGATTCACACAGCGGCCATGACCAATGTGGATACTTGTGAAACCGACTTAATGGGGTGTCAAAAGTTGAACGTAGATGCCGTCAATTATTTAATTTCAGCTTGTCAAAAATTTGACACATTTTTTTGTCATCTCTCAACCGATTTTATCTTTGATGGAGAAGCAGGTCCTTATACAGAAGAAGCCGAAGCTAATCCTATTTCGATTTATGGACAAAGTAAATTAAAAGCCGAAGAATTGTTGATTTCCTCCTCCATTCGCTGGGCCATTGCTCGAACAGTTTTGGTTTTTGGAATTGTTTCTGACATGAGCAGAAGTAATATCATCCTTTGGGTAAAAAAATCTTTGGAAGAAGGAAAAACCATCCAAGTAGTGACCGATCAATTTCGAACCCCTACCTTGGCAGAAGATTTGGCAATTGGTTGCTTTTTGATTGCTCAAAAAGAAATTGAGGGAATTTTCAATATTTCGGGATCTGACTTCCTAACTCCCTATGAAATGGCAATCAAAACGGCTGATTTTTTTCATTTGAATAAGGAGTTGATCCAAACAGCCAATTCATCTACATTTCAACAAGCTGCCAAACGTCCGCCAAGAACTGGCTTTGTCCTAGATAAAGCAAAAAAGCTTCTTGGTTATGAACCAAGAAGCTTTGATGAAGGAATTGCCATTGTTGCTAGTCAAGTAGCTGATCTTCAGAAGAGAACAACCTAATCGGCTTTTCTTTATCTTCTGGCAAAACATCCAAATATTTATTTTCTTCTTGTAGAACTTTCCACAAAACGTCTTTTAATTCTTGTATTCCTTGCTGTGTGATGGATGAGATAAACACCAAAGGTAAGTCAGCTGGTAAACTTGCCCTCATTTCTTCTTCCATTTCAGGAATGGACAAATCCATTTTAGAAACTA
Organism: Spirosomataceae bacterium; assembly: GCA_044372695.1. Lineage (GTDB taxonomy): Bacteria > Bacteroidota > Bacteroidia > Cytophagales > Spirosomataceae > Aquirufa. The sequence goes on along the minus strand of JBILRJ010000094.1, from coordinate 463 downwards.
CTAAGATCTTGCGTTTCGAGACTAATTCTGGATTAAATTTCGCTAACTCCGACTCTAAAATACGATATTCTTCTGCCCAATCTTTGGCATCAGAAGGAATCAAAAAACAAAGAATTGAATTTCGTTCGATGTGTCGTAAAAACCTTGTGCCCAAACCCTTACCCTCTGAGGCTCCCTCGATAATACCCGGAATATCTGCTACGACAAAAGATTTGTAATCTCTGTATTCCACAACACCTAGATGTGGAACTAAAGTGGTAAAAGGATAATTAGCAATTTCAGGCTTAGCAGCGGACAGAACGGAAAGCAAAGTCGATTTTCCTGCATTGGGGAAACCTACCAAACCAACATCTGCTAAAACTTTCAATTCCATCACCACCCATAGGTCTAAACCTGGCTCGCCTGGCTGAGCATGTCTGGGTGATTGATTAGTAGAAGATTTGAAATTATGATTTCCTAAACC
>JBILRJ010000093.1:0-9553 GCA_044372695.1 Spirosomataceae bacterium | reverse complement strand
AAAAGAAATAAATCGGGAATTATGCTCGGTTTAGGTGAAACCCAAGCAGAAGTATTTCAAGCGATGGATGATTTGGTTGCCAATGGACTTGATGTATTGACCTTGGGACAATATTTACAACCGACTAAAATGCACCATGAGGTCATCGAATGGATTCATCCTGAGACTTTTGAAATGTACAAAGAAGAAGGTTTAAAAAGAGGTTTAGCTTATGTAGAGTCTGGAGCATTGGTAAGGTCTAGTTATCACGCTGAGCGACACATTTAACTCCATATCCCATGCGTCTACCATCGCCCAATCAATCGGAATATTCTTACATCATAGCTGGAGGAGGACTTGCAGGTCTTTCTTTGGCGTATTACCTGTGCCAAAGCCAATTAGCTGGCGAAAGTGTTTTAATCATTGATGAAAAACAAAAAAGTGGGAATGACAAAACTTGGTGTTATTGGTCCGAAGAAAAAGAAGAATTTGATTCCATTACAGAAAAAGAATGGTCAAGAATTTCCTTTTTTTCCAAAAATGGTTCAGTCGATTTATTTGATATTACACCATACAAATACAAAAAAATAAAAAGTGAGGATTGGTACAATTACGTCAAAAACGAACTTTTAAAGCATAAAAACATACACTTTCTACAAGCAAGGGTTCAGAAAATACATTTTGCAGGAATTGGGGCAAGTGTAGATACCAACAAAGGCAACTATTTAGCGAGTAAAAAGGTATTTGATAGCATCTCTCCTTTCCCCATTGAATTAGAAAATCCGCTTCACATCAAACAACATTTTTTGGGTTGGAACATTGAGAGTAACTTTCCTGCATTCAAATCAGAAAGTGCCCATTTATTTGATTTCAGGATATCTACAGGCAGAGACTGTGAGTTTATGTATGTGCTACCCGTCAATTCGCACACAGCATTGTTTGAGCACACATTTTTTTCAGGGACACTCAAAGAAAAAGCATATTACATCGATAAAATTCAATCCTACCTTTTAGCCTATTACGATCTAAAAGAAGATGATTACCGTTTGGTGGAGGAAGAATATGGTGTCATTCCAATGATTGAATTAAATGATGATACTCAATACGTCCATCAGAAATGGATTAAAATTGGTACAGCTGGAGGTTTCGTCAAATCTACATCCGGTTACAGTTTCCTAAGAACTCAAAAAATTTGCAAAAAACTAGTAGAAAACTTAGAAAATGAAAATTATGGTGCCAAGGTGATTGAAAAAAGTGGATTCAAAAGCTGGATTGACCGGATTTTTTTAAAAGTGTTAGCTGAATCTGATATTCATGGAAATGAAATTTTTGAAGCACTATTCAAAAATAATTCACCCGTCTTAATACTCAAGTTTCTAGAAGAGGATACCCATTGGTTAGAGGATCTAAAAATCATGTCTAGCGTGCCGACTCTACCATTTTTCAAAGCAGCCATTGCTGAAATTTTCAAAATTAAACCAATCGATAATTAGTTTTGCTCATTGATAATATTAATCTTAAATTTGTACGTTTTTAAATAAAAAAAATTCGCTAATGGCATATTTATTCACTTCTGAGTCAGTTTCAGAAGGACATCCAGACAAGGTAGCAGATCAAATCTCAGACGCTTTAATTGACCACTTTATGGCTTTTGACCCAAGCTCAAAAGTTGCTTGTGAGACCCTAGTAACAACCGGTCAAGTTATTTTAGCAGGTGAAGTAAAAACCAATGTTAATCTAGATGTTCAATCCATTGCTCGACAGGTAATTGATAAAATTGGTTACAACAAATCAGAGTACATGTTTGATGCCAGATCTTGTGGTATTCTTTCTGCTATCCACGAGCAATCTGCGGACATCAATCAAGGAGTCGATCGTTCTAATCCTGAAGATCAAGGAGCTGGAGACCAAGGAATGATGTTTGGTTATGCCACGACAGAAACAGACAACTACATGCCTTTGGCCTTGGATTTAGCACATAAAATTCTTCAAGAATTATCTTTGATACGTAACAATGAGCCGAATGTTATTGCTTATCTACGTCCAGATGCTAAGTCGCAAGTGACTATTGAATATAGCGACTCGCATGTCCCTCAAAGAATTGATACCATCGTTGTTTCAACGCAACACGATGATTTTGATGCGGATGATGTGATGTTGGCCAAAATCAGAAAGGATATCATTGAAATAGCTATACCGAGAGTAAAAGCAAAATTAAAGCCTGAGATTCAAGCTTTATTTAACGATAAAATTACCTATCACATCAATCCAACAGGTAAGTTTGTGATTGGTGGACCTCATGGAGATACAGGATTAACAGGACGTAAAATCATTGTAGATACTTATGGCGGTAAAGGTGCACATGGTGGTGGCGCATTTTCTGGAAAAGACCCTTCTAAAGTGGATAGATCTGCAGCTTATGCGACACGTCACATTGCAAAAAATTTAGTTGCTGCAGGTTTATGCGATCAAGTATTGGTTCAAGTATCCTATGCAATTGGTGTTGCTAAACCATGTGGTTTGTTCATTGATACTTACGGAACTGCAAAAGTCAACTTAACTGACGGTGAAATTGCAAGAGCAGTGGAAAGCATCTTTGATATGCGTCCATATTTCATAGAGCAACGATTGAAATTAAGAAACCCCATTTATTCGGAAACTGCTGCATATGGCCACATGGGAAGAAAAAATGAAACAGTAACCAAATCATTTCAAGGAAACAATGGCCAAACCATTGTCAAAGAAGTTGAATTATTTACTTGGGAAAAATTAGATTACGTTGATCAAGTCAAACAAGTTTTTGACTTGTAAAATCAAAATAGATGAAAAGCTACTCAATGAGTAGCTTTTTTTTAAAAAATTAGTAACTTCGCATATTGAAAATTTCCACTAATAAAATCACAATGAAAAAATCATTCATTTTAATTGCCCTCATTACACTTGTTCAAACTTCTTTTGCACAACAAAGTAAAAAATTCAGATTAGGTTTTGATGTTTTAGGTTTATCTTCCCCTACCTCTGGCGGTGGTGCAGGTTTAAGCGTTGCCTTGGAACCTAAGTTTAACTTAAGTAATCAATTAAACATCGGCCTTAAATTAGGTGTTTCTGCCATGGCCAAGGAAGTAGAGAAAAAATCAGCTAATATTCAATCTACCGTTTTGGTTGGACTTACAAGTGATTATTATTTTCACAAATCAGGGTCTTTTGCACCATTTATTGGAGTTGGTCTTGGTCAATACAACTTAGGAACTGTCAGTGTTGATTTGATAAAAGAAACAATAGGCAACCCTATTCAACTAGGAAATAAATTAGGAGGTTTAGTACGAGTAGGATTTGAAGCAGGAAAATTCAGATTAAGTGGCGAACTCAATTTATTACCCGAAACTAAATATGGTACTTCATCCATTAAAAATAGCTATTCGACCCTTTCTTTAGGATTCTATGTTGGTGGTGGAAAATGGAAAAATAAAAAATAAAAAATAAAATCACACACTAGGAAATTTTTCAATAAAAAAAGACCATCGGGGGAATCCCAATGGTCTTTTTTCTTTTATGGAATGATTTTACTCAAAAGCTACATTTGACTTTTTTGAAGAAATCTGACTAGCTTTCGCTTTGAACCTCTTGATTTGTTCCGCTATAGCATTCAAAGCTAAATCCAAGGCTTCTTCAAATGATTTTGCCTTCTCTTTGACAAATAATATTGCACCTGGTACGGATATTTTAATTTCTAATAATTTCTCCTTCACTTTCCCTATGCCTTGTTCAATCTTTAGAAAAACTTCTCCACTCGTTATTCGATCGTAAAAAGTATCTAATTTATTCAACTTAGATTGAATGCTTTCCAATAATTTACGGTCAGCATTAAAGTGAATGGCGTGTACTTGCACTTTCATAATGATTAAATTTAAATGGTGAAAAAATGCTTTTGGAATCTAAAAAGCAACAACATGTAAGAACGTGGTAGATTCGTTGGAAATGTAGTTTTTTTTTGAAAGGAAGTCAAGCAGAAGGAGGAATATATTTTAATTATGGATTATGAGTTATGGATTATGAGTTATAGATTTAATTTATGTACCATAATTTATCATTCATAACTCATAATTCATAATCCATAACTCATAACTCATAATCCATAACTCATAATCCATAATCCATAACTCATAATCCATAACTCATAATTCACAAATCTCTCCATTGCACCCGAATCAATTTATATTCAATACCAACTTGCTGAAATAAATCGTGCCAAAAATATTGAATGGCGGATAGATGGTCATTCGGGGATTTAACCTCAATAAAGGCATATTCATTTCCTTTTTGAATAAAGATGTCCGGAAAACCTTTTGAATGAGAAGATAAATGTTTCCAAACTTCATTCACCACAGCTATAAGGCTTTCTTGAGACAATGCAAAAATAACCCTTTCCAATAATTCCCAATCAAACGTAAACCAATCAACCAAAGGATTTGCTTTATTCACATGTTTTTCAGCTTGTATTCTGAGATGTTGAATCAAATGAAGAGGATCATTCGATAAATCGAGTAACAAGGTATATTCTTTGGTTTTTGACGACTGAAAGTAGTCTTTTCCATAATGACTTGGTGCGGACTGAAAAGGATGATGAAAAACGGCATCTTTGGTATCAAAAATAAGGTCCCAAAACCAAAGTCCTACCAAATTTTTCCAAACACGGTTTTCTGAAAAAACAGCATAATATCCAATGCTCTGATAATAATCAATAACCCCATGCTCCACCCTATTTTGCCATTGAGAAGAAATAAATAGAGTATCGGCTTCTTTGAGTTTTTTAGTAACCTTCTTAATGGCCGATTTGGAGGCCATTTTGGACAAAAAATCATTGAAAAAATGTGATTCTTTCGGATTAGGAGAAAGTTCCAATCCAAAAATAGCCAAAGTTCTAGCCTCTTCATGTCTTTTTAATTTAGCTAAAATTCGAACACGTCTTTCAAAAGCTTGCGACTGTAGTGAGTGTTCATAAACCATTAAAGCCCGTTCTAATTCGCCTATTCGTTCCAAATATCTGCCTAAATCAAAAACCGTTTTTTCAAAGGATGGTAAAGCAAGCTCAGTGATATCATCTTTCAAAGGCAAAATTTGAATGGACCAGGATTGATAAATCAATTCAAAAGAAGTTCCTTTATCAACTTCCTCATAAAACCATTGACGCCAAACACTCACATTCCATTTTTCAATCGCCTCAGTCCTCGATTGAAAATATGGGACAAACTGATCATCGTGAATCTCTACAAATGAACGATGACCTAAATCGCGCACCACAAAATCTGTTAAATCACGAAAACGACTACCAAAGAATAAAAATTGGAAAAATGAATAATATGTTAATCCAAGTGGCTGAATAATTTGAGGGGAAATACGACAAATTTCAAAGTAAATTTGGTCTGTTGGAATCTGCTTTAAAATTTCATCCACAAGTTCGTTTTTTTTCAAAGTTGTCAAACCTTTGGTAGAGGACATGCTATTTTTAGCCAATTGCAAACATTCTTGTTTGCTAAAAACGGTTAAAATTTGTTGAACAGATTGAGGATCTGGATGATTAAACTGGCAACAAAATCCATTGTCAATCAATTCTCTAATGGCTGTCTCGATGGAAGAAATTTCTACATAAGCCAAAGTTTCCACTCTGAACCAAAGAATTCGACGAGATGCCAGGCGTAAATAAAGGCACTGAGATCCAAAAGATAAAGCTAAATAAGCATCCAAAAATTCCTTTTCCGAAAAGGACAAAATCCCTAAATAATGCTTTTGAATGTATTTTAAAATGTATTCAAAATAATCCCAATAATAGGTAGATGATAATTCGGTGGGATTCATTGAAGACATAGTCAAATTTATAAAAATTAAGCTAAAATTGCATTATTTAAATATTTATTTCCATAATTATAACAGAAAATTAGATTATTTCAACATATTCGGAAACTTAGGTATATTTGCACACCTAAAGAAGGTCATGCTTGCCATTCCCAATAACGAAACAAAAATAGTATGCAAACGGTTTCCAATTACAATTTTTCAGGCAAAAAAGCCCTAGTACGTGTTGATTTCAATGTACCATTGAATGATCGATTTGAAATTACCGACGATACTCGTATCAAAGCAACCATTCCGACCATCCAAAAAATTTTAAAAGATGGTGGTTCTGTTATTTTAATGTCACATTTAGGACGTCCGAAAGATGGTCCAACGGAAAAATATTCGTTAAAGCACTTAGTTACTCCCCTTTCCATCGTATTTGGAGTAAAGGTTAAATTCGCAACAGATTGCATTGGAGCGGATGCCATTGAACTAGCACAAAATTTACAAGCAGGAGAAATTCTTTTATTGGAAAATCTTCGATTCTACAAGGAAGAAGAGAAAGGTGTTGCCGAATTTGCTCAAAAATTAGCTCGATTAGGCAATGTTTGGGTAAATGATGCTTTTGGGACTGCGCATCGTGCACATGCTTCCACCGCAGTTATTGGCCAATATTTTACTGAAAAAGTAAGCGGTTTCGTGATGCAAGCAGAAATAGATAATGCGCAAAAAATATTGGAATATGCGGATCGTCCTTTTACAGCCATCATGGGTGGATCAAAAATTTCCGATAAAATATTGATTATTGAAAAATTATTGGATAAAGTGGATAATTTAATCATCGGTGGTGGAATGACATACACATTTACCTTAGCCGAAGGTGGAAAAATAGGAAATTCAATTTGTGAACCAGACAAAGTTGAATTGGCTAAAAGTCTGATTGAAAAAGCCAAGGCAAAAGGAGTGAAAATTTACATGCCTTTGGATAACGTTTGTGCAGATGATTTTAATAATAATGCCAATAGACAAATTGTTGAGACAGGTTTTATTCCAGATGGTTGGGAAGGTTTAGATATCGGACCCAAATCCATTGAATTATTCCAAAAAATAGTTTCTGAATCAAAAACCATTCTATGGAATGGCCCTATGGGTGTTTTTGAATTTTCGAATTTTGCCTTAGGTACCAACGCCATTGCAGACGCTGTAGTAAAAGCTACTGAAGAAAATGGAGCATTTTCTTTGATTGGTGGAGGTGATTCAGCATCCGCAATCAATGGAGCAGGTTACGGAGATCGAGTTTCATACGTATCTACTGGCGGAGGAGCTTTATTGGAATACATGGAGGGTAAAGTACTTCCAGGTGTTGCTGCTTTGGAAAATTAATTCAAAAATAATTTAACATAAAAAGAAAGGCAAGGATAGAATTCCTTGCCTTTTTGTATTTTAGCTATTCAATGAGTTCGAATCATCCATTTATGATAAATTATACAGGTCCAATTCAACTAAAATCCAATCAAATAAGTTTGGATAGTAGACAAATCAATGATCCCGAAAATACCGCTTTTTTTGCCGTAAAAGGAATTCATCACGATGGGCATCAGCACATTGAACCATTGTATTTGAAGGGAGTTCGAGAATTTGTGGTAGAAAAACATAGTTGGAACCAACAACTCACTGAAAAATCAAAAAAATGGATAGATGCAGACATTTATGTGGTAAATAACACCATTGAAGCTCTACAATATTGGTCCATTCAACATCGAAATCAATTTGATTTACCTATTGTTGCCATTACAGGATCAAACGGAAAAACATGCGTCAAAGAATGGTTGTCTAGCCTATTGAATAGTAAATTTCAAATCGTTAAAAGCCCCAAAAGCTACAACTCGCAAATTGGTGTTCCATTGTCCATTTTAAAGATTAAAAAAAACCATACACTTGGTATTTTTGAAGCAGGCATTTCTCAAATGAATGAAATGGCACGGTTAGAAAAAATTATTCAACCTCAGATGGGAATTCTAACTCATTTTGGTGAGGCGCATGGACAAAATTTCACTTCAGACATCGAAAAGCTGAAGGAAAAACTTAAATTATTTAAGCATGCCCAACAACTTATTTATCGAAACACCGTAACATATGGAAAAATAATACAGAAATACATGGAGGAAATCAATCCCCATTGTGTATTAATTCCATGGTCAACAGATGATAATAATCATGATATTTTAGCATTTTGGCAAAAAAAAGACTCGCACTACCTCATTAAATTGAAGAAGGCAGCACAAGGAGAAGCCTTTTTAGCTATCAAAACAGAACTAAACGACTCAGCCTCTTTAGAAAATTTGACACAATGCCTAATTCTAGCGCATTATTTGAAGCTAGACGCACTAGAAATACAGAAGAAGGTATTAACCATCAAGCCCATTTCAATGCGCTTAGAAATCAAAGAAGGTGTAAGAAACAATCAACTGATCGATGATTCATATAATAATGACATCGATGGTTTAAAATTGGCATTGCCGATTTTGAAAAACAGCAATAAAGAGCAAAAAGTAATCATTTTTAGTGATCTATTGGAAACAGGCATCGAAGAAAATACCTTGTATGAAGAAATAGCTAAATTATTAAAACAACAAAAAATAAACCAAATTATTGGAATAGGTGAATGTATATCAAAAAATGCTGAAAAATTTGAAAAGATACAAACATTTAAAACCACACAAGAACTTATTCAATCTGGAATACTGAATCAAATCAATCATTCATCCATATTGTTAAAAGGAGCCAGAAAATTCAATTTTGAGAATTTAGTACAACAATTAGAAACTAAAACCCATTGCACTCAATTAGAAATCAATTTAGATGCCATCCAACATAACTTAAGGTATTATAAACAACAGATTGGACAACAAACAAAACTAATGGTTATGGTGAAAGCATTTGCATACGGTGCAGGAGCCATAGAAGTAGCCACAACACTCCAAAATCAAGGAATTGACTACTTAACCGTCGCGTATACAGATGAAGGCGTACAACTTAGAAAAAATGGCATTTACGTACCAATCATGGTAATGAATCCACAAATTCAAGAATTTGATCAACTTACAGAATTTGCATTAGAGCCAGAAATATACAATTTTGAGACATTGAAAGCCTTAGATGATTATAGTACACAAAATGGAATCAATGTCAAAATTCACCTAAAATTAGATACAGGGATGAAAAGACTTGGATTTGAAAAAGGTGAAATAAATGAATTAAAAGAATGCTTAAGTAATATGCCGCAATTATGGGTCGTAAGTATGTTGAGCCATTTAGTGGGATCTGAAAGTGAAAAACACAATAATTTCACCAAAAAACAGGTGCAATTATTTCAAAAAATGACAAGCGAAATACAAGAAATACTAGGCTACAAGCCCATTTTACACATAGCTAATTCGGCTGCTATTAAAAAACATCCTAAAGCTAAATTTGATATGGTAAGATTGGGTATTGGATTGTATGGAATCAGCCAAAATGATGAAGAAAAAACATCTTTATTAAGCGTTTTAAAACTAAAAACCTATATCTCACAAATCAAAAGTGTCAAAAAAAATGAAACCATCGGATATGGCCGAAAAGGAAAATTAAAAACAGATGGGAAAATAGCTACTTTGGCACTTGGATATGCAGATGGATACGCCAGAAAATTAGGAATGGGTACAGGATATTTTGAAATCAATGGCCAACTTTGCGCAAC